>DATJTR010000144.1:0-2916 GCA_035503215.1 Pirellulales bacterium | reverse complement strand
CACTTGATGAATCTGGGCGGCCGAGGCCAGGACCGATTCGACCGCCTCGGCCGTGCGGGCGTCGGCGGCGGCCACGATCGCGGCTTGATTGGTTTCGAACTGCTTCAGGCCAAGCAGCACATAATGATTGGGTGGCCGCGGCCCAGGCGCGAGATTGAGGACCGCTTCATATGGATCCCGCCCGCTCATCCCTCGATGTTCCTTCGCCCCCAAGAATCGAGCATTTCGAATGCGCGTTTACCCATCCCGCGGCGCAGGCCTGAATCGGCCCCATGCGCAGCCGGCGGTTTCAAGCCAGCGGAGGCGCATCGAGGCAAATCTGCGACCAGGTCTCCAGCCGGTCGCGGCAGGCACGAATCGCAGCGATCGGCCGAAAGCCAGCCTCGACCAGGTCGCGTTCGCGCCCCCGGACTGCCGGACGATCGACGTCGACCAGGTGGACGACTCCCAGGTGTACCCGGCCGACTTCGCTCTCGTCGTCGTTGATCAATCCGATGCAGCGTTCGCGATATTCGGTATCGATTAAGACCTCTTCGGCCAGTTCGCGGCGCATGCCTTCCACATAGGCCGGCCCGGTGGCAACTGCGTCCTCGCTGGAAATGTGGCCGCCGACACCAATGCTCAGTTTGCTGTGCAACCGGCCCTCACCTTGCCCCTTGCCACGCTGGTACTGGAATAACTCCACCCCATCGGGCGACCGATAACGAAAAATCACGTAGGGGATCAGTTGCTTGTAACTCGGATCCTGCTCCACCTCGCCACGTGGCCGATAACTGGTGTGGACCGGATCGAAAAGCGTCGGCAGGTAGCGCTCGACGTCGGCCGAAAACCCTTGAAAGTGCCCCAGCCGATGGAACAACTCCGTCGGCACCACCAAGACGCGCTCCATCACGACGGTCGACATCGGGCAGATTCTCCTCTCGATTTTGCGTTCGCCACCACGGGGGACGAATCGCGGCTTTGGCCGCGGGCTCTTTCGATGCCAGCATGTCCCCCCGAACGTCAGTATACGGCCCAGCCGCCGAAGACGGGAGCACCCGAGCTGACCGCGATAAGCTTTGCCGGCCCGCGGACTCGGACGGCCAGCGTCGGCATTTTCTCGGCCCGCGGATCATACGCAGGGGATGTAGAGAAGGCGGGATGGTTGGCGAACCGATCGTCGGTCACTTCGGCACTCGCTGGCCGACGGTCGCCGAGCCACCCCCTCGGAATGACCTTGACCCGCCAAACTCCCGCTCCTATTGTTCTCGCCCACTCCGGGCAATCCGTTATCGACGCCATCATTGCCGCGTCGGTTTTTCATCTGGCGCCGGCCGATCGACAGGGCTTGCCTGCTGAGATTGGGTGAACGGAAAGAGGGTTTTCAGATGAAGTGGCTTTTTCTCGTGATGGGCGGCGCCGGATCGCTGCTTGCCGCGGGCTGCGCGAGTCAACCGCAGCCCTATGCGTATTATCCCCAGGGCTATACGCCCACAGTGACGACGGCGCCCACCTATGCGCCGCAGCAATACTATACGCCGACGACCGCGCCGGTCGTGCAGACCGCTCCGCCGGTCGTGCAAACGGCGCCACCCATGGTACAGACCGCTCCGCCCATGGTGCAAACCATGCCGATGCAGCAGGGGGTAATGTACCAGCAAGTGCCGCAACAGGCTTGTCTGCAGTGCTGCCCCTCTTGCTGCCAATGAGCACGTCCCGCCGGCCAACAGCGGCGGCGGTGACCGGGCAAGGTGCATTTACGAGTGGCGGGCGTTATAGTTGAATGCGCAGCCGGCGGACTGCCAGGTATCGATTTCGGTTACCTGCTGGCCTGACCTCGTAATGGTTCTCCCACTGCCGGCGTTCTTCCGCATTCCTCGCTTCCGCACATGTTCTCTCTCGGCCCGGTCTGGCGGCGAGCAAGTACTGCGCGATTCTCCATCGCGGCCCAAGCTTCGGGCCGGCAGCTTAGACCCATCGACGGCGGTCGGCCGAGGGCACGTCGAATCAGCCCCACTGGTCGAAAGGGGATTTTGCTGCTTATGACGCTGTTCACGGCCACGAGCATAGCGTCGCAATCGTCCGCTGGCGAGCGGCTGGTGCGTGCTCCGCACGGCATGGTCGTATCGGTATCGCAAGCGGCCAGCGAAACGGGTCGCGACATCCTCGTCCGTGGGGGCAACGCCGTCGACGCCGCCGTGGCGACCGCGCTTATGTTGGCGGTCACGTATCCCGAGGCGGGTAATATCGGCGGCGGCGGATTCATGCTCGTTTACCCCGGCGACGGTCGTGAGCCGGTGTGCATCGATTATCGCGAAACCGCGCCCCGCGGCGCCTCGGCCGACATGTTCGTCGGCGAGACGAACCACTTCGGTCACAAGGTGGTGGGAGTGCCGGGAACCATTCGCGGGCTAGCGCTGGCCCACGCACAATTCGGCAAACTCCCTTGGAAAGAACTCGTGGCCCCCGCGACGCGCGTGGCCGCCGAGGGATTTGCGATCGACGCGGCGGTGGCCAAATCGATCGAGAGCGAGCTGGCCGAGAAGGGCGACTTTGCCGAAATGCGGCGCGTTTATGGCAAGCCGGACCAGACGCACTGGCAAGCCGGCGACCGACTGGTGCAGCCCGATCTGGCACGGACGCTCGCCACGCTGGCCGGCGAAGGGCCCGACGCGTTTTATCGCGGCCGCATTGCCAGGCAAATCGTGGCCGAGATGCAGGCCGGCGGCGGCCTGATCACTGCCGAGGATCTGGCCGACTACGAAGCCAAGATTCGGCCGGCGGTCCACGGGACATTTCGCGGCTACGACGTGTACGGACCGCCCCTATCCAGCTCGGGCGGAATCGTTCTGATCGAGATGCTCAACATGCTCGAAGCGTTCGATTTGGCCAGACTTGGCCGGTGGTCCCCCCAGGCGCATCACCTGACGATCGAGG
>DATJTR010000143.1:0-8475 GCA_035503215.1 Pirellulales bacterium | reverse complement strand
TCGACGAGCGCGATGTGCTCGTGATTGCCGAAGCGACCGACCGCCAACAGCGCGTCTTGGCGGACCATGGCCTGCAATTGCCCGACTCCCTCGCTCCGCAGCACCTTGATGGCCAGGTCGAGCCCCTCCTTCAAATCGTGCTTGAATGCCAGGTAGAAATTCGGATGCGCCAGGGCCGGACTGTTGTTGTGAACAATCCACTCGCCGAGCATTTTCTTCAGGATTTCCGAATCGACGTTGCCGGCAAGGTTGCGTTCGAACGCCGGCCGTTGAATCAGGTTGAGCAGCTTCTCGGCATCCTGGTCGTTCACCGTCACTCCGTCCGCAGTGCTCACCAGCAGCAGGCTGCACATCGTTCCCAGCGCGATCGCAGGCTGCCCGGTGCCGTTTTGCATCGGAAATTGCAGCGACTGATGGATGGACTGCGTGCGCATCGAAAAGAGTTCGGCAGCCAACTTGGGATTCGATTCCAAGGCTTCGAGCATCGCCGGCTCGGCCATCTGCATTTCGACGAACAGCATCCGGCTGACCTTGTCTTGGCCGAATTGCTGGCTGAATCGGCCCCAGCAGGGCAAGGTGTGCTGTTGCCGGCCTTCCAAATCGTTGGCAAAGGCGTCCAAACGCAGTTGGAAATCGGCTTCGACGACGTGCGTCAGCACTTGTCCGGCCCGCGAGCGAACTTCGGCATCGTCGTCGTCGAGGGCGCGCGTCAGTTGTGGCTGCGTAATGATGCCGATTTCGATCAATCGCTTGGTGGCCCGCTGCCGGACGGCATACAGGGGATCGCCCAACTGCCTTACGAGCATGCTGATTTCGCGGGAATCGGCCACTTCCTTCCGGCTGTCGGCACCGGTGGTCTTGCCGGCACCCTTCTCCGGCATCAAATCTCTCGCCGGCTCGTCGCCGGCGCTCGCCAAGCCCGCCCCCATCGCCAGCGGAAGACCGACGGCCAGTGCGATGCCCACCGCCACGATGCCGAGCCGCTTCCAGCCCCCGGCTAGCGGTTCCAGCCTCTCCGATCCGTCCGGCATGGCATTTCCTCTCCTAACCTCGCGATCGTTAAACATCGCCCAAACTTATCCGGCTATTCTAGGCGGCCAAGGCAGTCGCGGTCCACTCCGGCCAGGCCAAGATCGCCCGAAAGTTTGGTCGAGCCCTAGCACATCGCCTCGAGTCTCGACGGTTTAGCGACCGGATCGCCTAGTCCGCTTGATCCGCGGCTGATTTGCACGCCGGCGCGGGCGGCCCGTAAAATGCCCGGCGAGCACCCATCGCCGCTTGCGGCGTCTGGTTTCAAATCGTTCTCCTCGAGCGTTTTTTCCTTTTTCCCCTGAAGTTTGTCGCTTATGGCCTCGGTCACGCACAGCGAACTGGAACGCTTTCTGGAGCCGTTCGGATTGACGGCGTTCCGGCCGGGCCAGCGCGAGGTGATCGAAACCGTTCTGGCCGGTGACGACTGTCTTTGCGTGATGCCGACGGGCGGGGGCAAAAGCCTCTGCTACCAGTTGCCGGCGATTGCCCAGCAGGGGGTGACGCTGGTCGTCTCGCCCCTGATCGCGCTGATGAAGGACCAGGTCGATCAGCTCACGGCGCTTGGTCTGCCCGCCACGTTCATCAACAGCACACTGTCCCCGGACGAACAGACACAGCGTTTGGAACAAGTGGCCGCCGGCCAATATCGGTTGGTGTACGTCGTGCCCGAGCGGTTCCGTAGCTCCCGGTTCGTCGATGCGGTGCGACGGGTGGGAGTACGGCTGTTGGCGATCGACGAGGCCCACTGCGTCAGTGAATGGGGGCACGATTTTCGACCGGACTATGCCCGGCTGGGGCAGTTTCGCGGTGCCATTGGAAGCCCGCCAACGATCGCGCTGACCGCCACCGCCACGGCGGCCGTCCGCCGCGACATTGTCGAGTTGCTCGGCCTGCGCTCGCCGAAATCGTTCGTCACCGGTTTCGCCCGGCCCAATCTACGGTTTGGCGTCCGCTCGCCCAGCACGGCCCGCGAAAAGGACCAGATTCTGGGCGATTTTTTGGCCGAACATCGCGGCTCGGGCATCGTTTACGCCGCTACGCGCAAACGGACCGAGGAGGTCGCCGCTTGGATCACCGAGCGCTCCGGTCGGCCGACCTGCGTCTACCACGCCGGCCTCGCGGCCGACGAGCGTCGCCACGCGCAAGAAACCTTCATGTCGGGCAAGGCCGAGATCGTGGTGGCCACGCTGGCCTTTGGCATGGGCATCGACAAAGCCGACGTCCGCTTCGTCGTTCATTACAACATGCCGGGCAGCCTCGAAGCCTACTATCAAGAGGCCGGTCGGGCCGGCCGCGACGGCGGCCAATCGGAATGCCTGCTGCTGTATTCCCCCGGTGATCGTTATTTGCACGAGTTCTTCATCGAAAGTGCGAACCCATCGCGCGAAATCGTGGCCCAGGTTTATCAGTTTCTCCGCGAGCATCCGGAGAATCCCATCGAGATCACGCAGCAAGAGATTAAGGATTTGTTGCGCTTGCCGATCGGTGCCGAGGGAGTGGGGGCGTGCGAAAAGCTGCTCGATGAAGCCGGGGCCATCGAGCGGCTGGAAGCCGTGGAGAACATGGCTGCCGTTCGCATCAAGGGAAACCTGGCGACGCTCGTCGATTTGCTTCCTTCGCAGGCCAAGGTCAAACGCCGCGTGATGCGGCACGTCGAGCGTTTCGTGGGCGTCCAGCGCGACGCTTGGGTTTATTTCCAGCCCCGCGAGTTGGCCGCCCAGGCCGAAATGGAATGGACCGCGCTGGCCCGCACGCTCCGCGAGCTGTCCGAACTGGCGGCGTTTGATTACGTGCCGGCTTTTCGCGGCCGGGCGATACACATGCCCGATCGCTCGCGCTCGTTCGACGCGCTCGACATCGATTTCGAAACCAGCGCCCGTCGCAAGCAGGCCGAATATGAGCGTCTCGATACCGTGCTGCGATATTGCCAGACGCGAACCTGCCGGCAAGGACAGATCCTGCGCTATTTCGGCGAACCGTCGCCGACGGATTGCCGCCACTGCGACAATTGCACGACGGCAAATGGGCGCACCGCCGTCTCGTCGACCACGGTCGCGGGTCAGGCCAAAATCCTCGACGCGGTGCGGATCGTGCTGAGCGGCGTCGCCCGCACCCGCGGTCGTTGCGGCAAGCAACTGTTAGCCCAAATGCTTTGCGGGTCGAATTCGGAGAAAGTCAACCGCATGGGCTTCAACAAGCTGAGCACCTACGGACTGCTCGATCATTTGCGGCAGTCCGAAGCGGTCGATCTCATCGATGCCCTGGTCGCGGTCCGGTTGGTCGAGCAAGTCGACGTCGACCGCTTTCGGCCGGTGCTGCATTTGACTGCCGAAGGTCAGGCCGTCATGGCCGGTCGAATCGATTCACTGCCCACGCTCTCGCTCTCTGCCGCGCTGGTCCAAAAACTGTCGCGCATTACACGCCCATCGAAAGCCGCGGCTCAGCCGACGGCAGAGATTGCGTCCGCCACGCCTCCCGCTGCATCGCAGTCGCTCGCTCGACAAGAAGCCCCTGCCGCGGTTCCAGCGCTCGCGCCCCAGCCCGGTGCAGCGGCATCGCCACCTCGCCCGATCGTTTCAGCGAGCGATTTATCCCTTTCCGAAATCAACGACGAGTTGCTCTCCGAAAGCGATGAGGCGGCTCCGGCCGTCGCGGGCAGCGAAATCGATCCTGCGCTTGCAATGCAGACAGCAGGCGGCCAGCCGAGCCACTATTGGACATGGCGTTTGCTGGCCGCGGGTTTTGCCTCGCACGAGTGTGCGGCGATCCGCGGATTCAATGCCGACGTGGTCTTGGATCACGCCCTCCGCGCCGCCGATTGCGATTGGCCCGTGCAGGTCGATTGGTTTCTCTCTGCCGACTTGATCGCACGGCTGGAAAAGCTGATCGGCGCCGAGCCTCCCCCACGGATTCGCCCGTTGCTCTCCCGGCTTCCGGCCGGAACGCGATACGAACACGTGCAATGGTTTCTGAAATGCCGTGAACAAGCGGCGGGGCGCGCGGCAACCGACGCGGCCGGCACCCCCCCTGCCACAGCGCATGGCGCCGCGGCAAAATTGGCCGCGGACACCTGATTCACCAGCTTCGGATAAGATCGCCGAGTCCAAGGATCGGTTCCTTGACAAACCGGATCGACTGGCCTATTACTTGGCATTCCGCGGCCATTTTGCCGATCCACTCCAGGAAAGAACGCCATGTCTTTGGCTTGCGATAGCATGTTGATTTCCACGGAAGGATTCCGTCCTTCCCGGCTTCCCTCGGCGCTGCTTCCGTGCGCTCGCCAGACCGACGGACCAACGCTGCGGGTTCCTGCGCTCGAACCTTTCACGGTGCGCGCCGGCGATGAAGAAGGGGAGGATGACGACGACGGCAACGATGCCGACATTGTCGTGCCCCCCGCCGAGCCGCTGGAAACGACCAGCGATTTCGAAGAGGACGATTTCGACGACGATTTCGACGATGACTTCGAAGAAGAATTCGACGACGACGAGTTCGACTCGGAAGTCACTCCCGAGGATCTAGAAACGGACGACGGCGACGAGTCGTTCGAAGATTCCGACGACGATTAAACCCAGCGGTTGGTCGTCCCGCCGAACCCGTATTCGATGAAGCGCCGCCTGCGGCGACTCACGCTAAGCGCCTGGCATCCGTTCGGCCGGCGTGAGGCCGGCGCCATCTTGCCCTAGGGCCCCGTTCAAACGACCGCCTGACGGGGCCTGCCCTGGCCCTGTCTCATCGCTCACCGCGGGGGTGTCAATCGTGCCGCCCGTGACGGCCTTGCCTGCCGTTCCTGCCGTGCGGCTCGCGGCTCGTGCGGCGTAAGCCTGTTATGAGGGATTTGGCAGCCTGGGCCGCTGTCTACTGCGCCGCTGAAGCCGGTTTTGTTGCTGGCACCATGCCGGACTGGACGATTCGGGTGACAAGCAACCGCGCGCGGTCGATTGTCCGCGCCCATGGAGGGTAGCTCGCCAAGCGGTACAAAGCGTTCGCACGGTAGAAACGGTAGCGGCGGCATCTGCCGCAATTCTCCGCTCAATCCGGCCAGCTTTGTCGCTTGGTCCCTGGCGCTGCTGGATGCCGACGATGGATCGTAAGAAATCTCCGCACTGGCTCCTGCCACTTTGCCTGGCACTGGCTTCGGGCTGCGAAACACGCAGCACACCGGCCAGGCCCGACAGCGTGTGGGGCCCGGTGCGTCCCACCGAATGGCAAATCACCGGCGCCGCGCCGCGCCGCTTCGTCGCCCCGGTCGCGTCGAGCGAGGTTGGCACTTCCTATCCGGCCGATGGCGAAGAGCTGCCCGATTCGTTCGACGCCGGATTACCCCCCACCACAGGCCGAGATCCCTCGTCTGCCTGGGGTGGGGAGACGTTCCCCCCTCCGGTGAATGTCGCTGCCGATCGTTCCGGCGGCCCGGCCCTCCCCGACGCGAATCCGTATTCGCAACGTGAAGCGCCGGGCGAGATGACCCCACTGCCGACTTCCGAGCCGATTGGCGACGATGCGTTGTCGACCACACGGTTGCCGGCCGCCGCGCTTTCGGTCCCATCGTCCCCGTTGGCAACACCCACGGAAGCGGTTGCAATCCAGCAGCGGCTGCCCTGGGCCGCCGAGCGTCCCCGCACTGCGGAAATGGACGCAGTCGCCAAGTCGGCGGACGTGCTCATTCGGCAGGGTTTCCGCCTGGCGGAACGCGGCGCAGTCTACTCGGCCCGGCTGAAATTTTTCGAAGCCTTGTCGTTGATCGCCCAGTCGCTCGACGTCACGCAGCAGACGCAAGCCTACAGCCGGGCACTCGTGGCCGGCCGCACCGCGCTCGACGAAGCCTGGGATTTCCGCATTGGTGGCCTGCCAATTGGGACCGATCTGGGGCGGATCATCGCGGCTCACCGCACTCAACTATTGGTCGGCGCGCCGCTCGACACGCTTTCGCCCGTCTTGGCCCAACAGCGCTACTTCTCCTACGCGCAAGAACAAATGGCCTTGGCTGCCGGCCGGGAGCCGGTCGGTTCGTTGGCATTGTACGGACTCGGGAAGAGCGCGCCGCAGGTCCACCATTCGACCGACGCGCCCAACCTGACCATTGCCGGCGAACAAATGGCTTGCTACCAGGCGGCTTTGATGGTTGACAGTCGAAACTTTCGCGCCGCACACGAGCTGGGCGTGTTGCTCGCCGCTCACGGGCGATTGGAGGCTGCACGCGATTTGTTCTTGCAGAGCCTGGCAATTTCGGAGAACGCCGCCACCTGGCGTAACTTGTCGGTCGTCTGGCGCCAGCTTGGTGATCCGCAGCAAGCCGCGGAAGCGAGCCGTCGCGCCGACCATTTGATGAATACCCGCTTCGGCGCGATCACCGGAAACAACTTGCGCTGGGTCGATCCGGAAACCTTTGCCCGAGCTTTGCCCCCCGGCGAGGCACCGGTAACGCCGCCGCCGGCCGCGGCCGCACCGGCCACCGCTGCACCGCCGGCGAAGAAACGGGTTGCCCAGTGGCCCTGGTCGTCACAATCGAAGCAGTAATTGCCGGGGGAGAACGGTAGACAAGGAAACGGAAACGGATCAAGGAGCGGGCGAACTTCGTGACCACACACGATTCGCCGGCGAGCGAGACAAGGAGTGTCGAACGATGCGACGTTGGTTAGCTCGAACCCGGGGCGTCTGGCTTGCCGCGCTGGCGATCGGCGCCTGCGGAGCTTACTGCGGTCTGGCCGATCGCGCATGCCCCGAACTCGCCAACACGGCGTCGGCGAAACATCGCCACGCCGACCGCGCCATCTATAACGAACCTGCCAATGTCTCGAATCGCCTCGATGTTGCCGGCAACCAGCGACTCGACGTCATGCTTTGCCAGGGGGTATCGCCGGCGGCTCCCAATCCGGTTCCCTACATCGATTGTGCGAAAGGGGAATGCAAACGGAATTGGGACAACATGCCCGACGCGGAGTTTCAGAAATATGCCCAGGGCGAGTACGTCGGCCGGGCCCGCTTGCAGCATGTTCCCGAATATCGGCTGCGTCCTGACGATCTGATCGATTTCATCTATCGTCTCACGCGCGATGAAACGCGCGAGCCTTATCAACTGAACGTCGGCGACGAAATCCGCATCGAATCGTTCACCGACAAGAATCTCGACCGCACGCTGATCATTCAGCCCGACGGCACGATCACGCTGCCACTGTTGGGCCAGGTGCGGGCCACGCGGCATACCGTCGCCGGGTTGCAGGAAGATCTGCAACAGCGCTTTCAAAAATTCTACAAGGTGCCGTCCATCGTCGTCACGCCGATCCGCGTGAACACGAAGCTCGACGATCTGCGGGCCGCGATCGGCGGTCGCTCGGGTTTTGGTCCGCAGGTCCGGCCAGGCAAAATCATGCCCGACGGCACCGTGACCCTGCCGGCCATCGGCACTATTCCGGCCCAAGGGCTCACCGTTGCCGAATTCAAGCAGGAACTCGACGCTCGCTACGAGGCAGTGATCGAAGGGGTCGAAGTGACGCCCCTGCTGATGAACCGGGCCGCCCGCTATGTCTACGTCCTGGGCGAAGTGAAAACGCCGGGCCGCTACACCCTGGAAGCTCCCACGACCGTCATGCAGGCGATTGCGCTGGCCGGCAGTTGGAATTTCGGCGCGAACGTCAATCAAGTCGTCATCTTCCGCCGCGCGGACGACTGGCGATTGATCGCCACGGTCGTGAGCGTCCGCCCCGCCCTGTTGGGTCGCGAGCCGTGCCCGGCCGGCGAAATCTGGGTCGGCGACTCCGATCTGATCATCCTGCCCAAGACCAACATTCAATTGACCGACAACTGGATCGAAATGATTTTTACCAAAGGCCTCTACGGCATCTTTCCGATCAGCGGATCGATTTCCTATACGAATCTGAGCGCTCTCGCCCCGGCGGGCACCTAAGCGGCTGCACGCAGTCTCCGGCGAGGGTGAATTGTGCCGCGAATTCGGAGTCAGGCATTGCGTGCGGCAGCGGATTTCGGCCGGCGAATCTTGCCGGCTAGGCGGCGCGCCAGTAGCTGGATATCGTAGAGGTTTGCACGCTCCCGCTTTTCGCCTCGTCGTGGCCGGTTCGATTCCTGATGATGTTTTCCAATCTCGTCGTTTTGCTCCCCTGCCACAGCCTCGACGATTTTCCTTTCCATCTCGAAGGCGCCGATGCCGATGGCCTGTTGGCGGCCTGGTCGGCACTCTGGCACCCGGCCCTCGTGGCCGCTGCCGGTAAAGCCCCCTCGTGGCAGCGCGTCGATTCGCCGCCGATGGAGATCGCCGGTTGGTTGATCGTCGTGCCCGAAGTGGCCGCAGGCCGATTGCCTGTCGGCTACGCCACCCATGCCACCGAAACGGGCGCAACGCTCATACGCAGTCTCCGCTCGCGCGAAGAGATTCTGGCCGCGGCCTTGGCGGGTGGTTCGCAGAGTTCTGCTCCTGCTGGCATC
>DATJTR010000142.1:0-3768 GCA_035503215.1 Pirellulales bacterium | reverse complement strand
CGCGCCATGATCCACCCCACGTCGATTGGCAACTCGATTTCTCGCCGCGCCGCGCTCGCTCAAATGGGCGCAGGCTTCGGCTCGCTGGCCTTGGCACATTTGCTCTCGGCCGCTGAAAACGCCGACCAGCCCACGGGTCCGTCCCCGGCCGATTGGAACGGCGGCCTGCACCACCGCGCCCGGGTGAAGCGCGTCGTGCAATTGTTCATGAACGGCGGCGCCAGCCCCATGGACACATTCGATTACAAGCCTCGTCTGGCCGAACTGCATGGCCAGCCATTCGACCCGGGGGGTGCCAAAGTCGAATCGGTCACCGGCTCGCCGGGTTTCAAGGTGATGAAAAGTCCCTTCGAGTTTCGGCAGCACGGCCAATGCGGCCGCTGGGTGAGCAGCGTGTTTCCGCACCTGGCGACCTGCGTCGACGACCTGGCATTCTTGATGTCGATGACCTCCAAGACCAACGTGCACGGCCCGGCCAGTTACATGCAAAACACTGGCTTCGTGCTGCCCGGTTTTCCGTGCATGGGCGCTTGGCTGAGTTATGGACTTGGCCAGCTATCCGACAATCTGCCGACGTTTGTCGTGTTGCCCGACGCCAACGGCCTGCCCTACAACAACCAAGGCAATTTCTCGGCGGGATTCCTGCCCGCCCGGCACCAGGGAACGATCATCCGGCCGCACCTGGCCAACCCGGTCTCGGACTTGTTCCCGCCCGACTCGGCCACCGAGATTACGCCCGACAGCGAACGCGAGGGACGCGAACTCTTGGCCGAGGCCAATCGGCAGCACGAGCGGGCGTGGCCCGGCGATTCACTGCTCGAAGCCCGCATCGCCTCCTACGAACTGGCCGGCCGCATGCAGCTCACCGCTCCGGAAACGCTCGACGTCAGCCGCGAAACCGCCGAGACGCATCGACAGTATGGCCTGGACGACAAGACGACGGAACGCTTTGGCCGCAATTGTTTGATCGCCCGCCGATTGCTCGAACGCGGCGTGCGATTCGTGCAAGTCTGGAGCGGCGCGGGGGGGCCAACGAACAATTGGGACAACCACAGCAACATCACCACCGAACTGCCCAGCATCGCCAGTTCCACGGACAAACCTTGCGCGGCGCTCGTGCAAGATCTTAAAAACCGCGGCATGTTCGAGGACACGCTTGTCATCTGGACCACCGAGTTCGGCCGCATGCCCTTCAGCCAGGGCACGGCCGGTCGCGACCACAACGCCGGCACGTTCGTTTCCTGGATTGCCGGGGCAGGCGTCCAAGGGGGTGTGGCTTACGGCCAAAGCGACGAGTGGGGCTGGAAATCGCTCACGCCCACCTGGTGCTACGACTTGCATGCCACGGTGCTGCATCTCTTGGGCATCGACCACACTCGGCTGACCTTCCGCTTCAACGGCGCCAACCGCCGCTTGACCGACGTACACGGCCACGTGATCCATGAGGTTCTGGCCTGAGCTGGCTGAAAACTCGGCGAAAACGACGCTGGCATCGGGCGCGCTAGCATCCGCCGGGAGCGCGTCAGCCAGGGCGTTCGCTATGCGGGCCAATCGCACTGAATTCCGAGCCCGCGACAGGCCGATCCTGATTGAAGGCCGGCAACCTTTCCATCTCACCTCGGCCTTCCCTCCACGATCTCTCGATATTCTTCCGCTCTCGACTTCTCCCCGTTCGCCAAACATCCCGCTCGCGTTGCAAGCCGCTCGCCACGTAGCTAAATCGCGCACGCTACGTATTGACCGGCGGAGCGATCGCGATGCGCGCCTTGCTCCCTCCCGCCCACGCTCATGCCCACCAAGCTTTACTCACGCATTGCGCTTTGGCTTGGTCTCGTCTGTCTATTGACCGCGGCAGGCTGCGCGGCCGCGGGTCCATATCAATATGGCCGCTTCCATTCCGACCTTGCGAAAACCCCATCAGCGGAAGAGACCGGGCCAACGGTCGAATTCGGCAAACCGGTCAAAGTGCTCGACTGCCTCGCCAGTGCCGTCAGCTTTCCAGAAAAGATCATGGGCTTTAACCACCGCATCGGCAACCACGCGGTTTCGCTCGACACGGTGGCCAAGCTCCGCGCCTATCTCGGCGCGAACGACATGGCCGACGTCGCGGTGTACGTGAATTGCTACGATCCGCTGGCCCAATGGCGCCGCCTGCAAGAGAACAAGCGCGTGGGAGCCGGCTGGCGTTACACCCTGGGAACGCTGACCGTCGTCAGCTATACACTGCTCCCCAGCCGCGTCTTGGGCGGCGACTATTACAATCCCTACACCAACACCTTGAACATCGATTCCGATGTGCCGGCGATCGCCATTCTCGAAGGAGCGATGGCCAAAA
The DNA here is from genome assembly GCA_035503215.1 of Pirellulales bacterium. Lineage (GTDB taxonomy): Bacteria > Planctomycetota > Planctomycetia > Pirellulales > PALSA-1355 > DATJTR01. The sequence continues at coordinate 1,433 of DATJTR010000142.1, read as the reverse complement.
TCGTGCATGCTCGCAAGTTTCCGGGAACCTATGCCACACTGGCCGAGTTGCCCGGCTTCTCGCTGGCACGCCGCAGCATGGCGCTGGGCGACGTGCTGGGATACGTCCGCGAAAGACACGATTGGGAAACCGAACGGCAGGCCTACCACGTGCTCTATTCTCAGATCGGGGCGGAAACCGCGATCACCGCCTCGGTCGTTAGTCCGGCCTGGTGGGCGGCGCCAGTTTTCGGCGCCGGAGGAGCCGCGGTGGGACAAGTCACCGGCCGACTGCTTGCCGCTCGCCGCGCCGCCGAGATCGAAGCCGAGTCGGCCGACGACGCATCGTTGGCGCTCGACGAGCGACCGCCACCGGAGGATCCTGAGACGCGTCCCTCCGAGGGCGTGGCCGTGGCGACTCTGACCGAGCCGCCCGAGTAGCCGGTGATACTGACGCTACTCGTGCGCCGATTTCCGCCAGGCTGGTTGAGTAAACGCCCCGTTCGCGGCAATGTCCCATACCTCCAATCGCGTCCACTGGCAATCCGACAGCTCCGGAGTCAGCTCGCAGGCGAAGTCGCGCTCGCCGAATTGCTTCGTGTCGGATAGGTCGATCCGCTGCCGGTAGACTTTCGTTCCATCACCGCCAACGACTTCGGCATGACTGAGTGGGAACGTCCAATCAAGGTGAGCGTTGGCGCTCATGCGCCCGTCCGCAGTCGGTTTGACCGCGAAGTCCAGAATCAAGATTTCGCCAGTGGTCGTGAAGAATCGACCGCTGCGCAGCGCTGCCAGAAGCGGCGCCCAGCCCGCATCGAAACGAGGCAGCTCGTCGAGTTCGACGTAGTTGATGTTCGCGTGACCGTAGAGTTCGTAGCCGATGTCGACTTTGAAAACATCGACTTCACCGAGCAACTGCTTCGGCCCGCACCAGTTGTTCATGTCGTCCAAGAGATCGAGCGCTCGCCAGCCCAGCGTATCGCGGGAATAATCGGCCGGCATGGCCTTCCAGGCCGCACCGAGAAATCGAGGCGACTTGAAAAACGACCGGTCGCGGTATTGGTCGGGAAAACCGACCGAGGCCTTGATCCTGGGATGGGCCGTCCACATCAAGCCCTGCTCGCGCTCGAATAACCGCAGCACTTCCTCGGCGCTCCCCACGTGATAGACGGTCTCGCCATTGGCATCCTTTTGCTCGAAGGGCGTCTCCGCGGGACGGTTCAAGACCCACAGCACCGGCCGAGGAAACAAACTGATCCAATGGCCTCCCAGGTGCACGTTGGACTCCTCTCCCGGCAGCAACAAGAACGAGTCGTCGGACAACCGCTGACATTCGGAGTGAAGTGCTCGCAGTTGCCGCAGCCGCTCGTCAGTGGGTAATTGCGGCGTTTTGGAGTTGTGAAACTCGGCCAGGTGAACGATGTCGATGCCAGCCGTGCGAAAGGCGCGTACGAA
>DATJTR010000141.1:0-6547 GCA_035503215.1 Pirellulales bacterium | reverse complement strand
CCAGTGGGGACCAGCAGCAATCCTTCGCCCCGCACATCACCAAACGCGGGCCAGGCCACGACCATGACGTCGTATCCCGCTCCCTTGGCCACCAGCGCGGGCTCGAGGGTCGTAGCTTGGAGCTCGAAGCCTTGCGGCTTGGGCCTCTCGTCGCGGGCGCCGATGATTCGCGCCAGGTGAGCACGATTTGGCTCGACCGATTTGGCATAGGCCGCGGGGGAAGAAAAGTCGCGCTGCCAGTGACGGCCGCGCTCGGCCGTCGATCGCTCAGTCCGCTGGAGCAAGAATCGATCGGACTCGGCGACGATGCGGTCCGCGAAGTCCCCGTCGTCCTTCAATGGCTGCGTGCCTGGCAGCGGCGTATGCGCCGCGTCGTCGGCGCGCGCCAGCACCGCGGCGATGGCCAGGAACATCCAAGCCAAGGGCGCAACGGCCCACCGCGATCGATCCTTGTAGCGACCGCTCATGCGTGGTGACTTCAATTCTTGCCTGGTTTCGCGTCTTGACTGGCCGATCGATCCGATTGCAGATAGGCGATCAAATCGCACAGTTCCTGCTCCGAAAGTTTGTCGAGCAATTGCTCGGGCATCAGCGACACGGTCGAGGGCCGCAGCTCCTCGATGTCTTCGCGCGCCAGCACGCTCCGCACGTTCGTCGAATCGAGCAGCGTGACTGTCCGCGGCGACGATTCGGAAATCAGCCCGGTCAATACTCGACCGTCGCCCGTTACGGCCACGTAGGATTGGAACTCGGGCCGCACTACGCCGCTCGGATCGAGGATGTTTGGCAGCAGCACGTCGAGCCGGTTCCGTTCTGCACCGGTCAGGTCGGGGCCGATCGAGTTGCCGGCGCCGAACAGCTTGTGGCATTTCGCGCACGTGGCCGTAAAGATCGCCTTGCCGGCCGTGGCGTCGCCGGGATGCGCCGCGACCGTTTTCGTGAGCCCGGCCACGCGCTGTTGGATTTCGGCGTTCGAGGCGGCGCGAATCTTGCCCCAATTCTTTTCCAGCAGCGCGTCGATCGCGCGATCGCCGTGGAGTTGAATCCGCCGCAATTCGAACAGCGACAACGTCGAGCGCGGCAGCCGTCCCTGGTCGATCGTGTCGACCAGCGCCAGCGACCAGGCCTTGCGGCTGCACAAAAGTTCAATTGCTTTCTCCTTGAGTGGCGGACTGAGCGCGGGATACATTTCCAAAACCTTGGCGGCAATCTCACCCCGATCCGAATGCTCCAAGGCCGCCAGAATTGCCCCTGAAACCGCCGCCGAAGGGTCGGCCGTAAGCAGCCCCAACAGATCCTCGGCGCAGGCGTTGATGTTCGTTTCGCTAAGCGTGCGGATCAATTGCAAGCGATCGGCCTCGGCGACCTTCTTATCCCCCACCAGTGTCATCGCCCGGGCATAGGCCTGCGGATATCCCAGCCGCAAGCCGAGACGCAAGAGTGGCCCCGTGGTCCCGCCGGTCGCAAGAAGGCCGTCCAGCGCCTGCCGCAATTCGCTCGGCACGCGGGCGATGGACTGCCCGGCCAATTCCTGATCCATGCCGGTCAGAATCGCTTCGGCGTCGGCCTTGCTCGGCGCTCCTTCCAGCAAGCGGGCACAACTGGCAAAGCCGATCTCACTCTGCTCGGCCGTGTAGCGGCGCGCCAGGCGCGGAACAATCACCGTCCGCACCAGTGGCAGCTCCTTCGCGTCCGCCGCCAACACCAGGCCCAACACCGCGTCGCGATCCGAGACCGCCTTGTTCTCCACCGCCCACCAGATCATCAGCGGAATGTAGGGATCGTCGGCATCTTCACTGTGTCGCAGCAATTCAGCGATGATGGGGAGCGCTTGCCCGACCGGCAGACGCTTGGCCGTGGCGGCCAACTGACAGTGCACGATCGGGCTGGGGTCGTCAGCCGCCAGCTTCACCAGCGTCGGCTGCAGCCGCTCGGGAATCTCGCATTCGTCCCCCAGCAAGCGGACCGCCCAGGCCCGCACATACTCGGCGTGGTGCGCCAGCAACCGCTGATACAAAGCCTCACCGAAACCGGCGGTCACGTAGTGGGCCCACGCGGCCGACAGGGCCAGCTGCGGCGTCGGGCTGTCGAAGATCATCTTTTCCAGATCGGGCAGTACGCTCCGGTCGTGTCGCTCGGATAAAATCTGCCGCGCCTGCCGCACATACCATTGGTTCTCATGAGAAAGTAGCGCCACCAATTCCTGGCTGCTCCGCTGACGCAACGGCTGGCCGACGAAAACCGGCTTGCTGGCCGCCCCCGGCCGTGCGACCTTCCAGATTCGCCCGTCCGCTTTGCGCGGTATGTAATGCTTCGTGATGTCGCGGGTATCGCGATGCGCGATATGAAAGTCGTACCAGTCGGCTACGTACAGCGCGCCGTCCGGACCGACGCATTGATCAACCGGCCGAAAACCTTGATCTTCGGACAGGATGAAGTCGCCGCCAAACCGCGTGGCGAACGTCGAACCCTTTTTGTCGAGGTAGGCCCAGCGGACCGCACTCTGCCGCACGTTGGGGTAAATCGCGTTGCCGTCGAACTCCGGTGGAAACGCGCCGCCGCGATACAGGACGAATCCACCGGTCAAACCATGGCCGAGATAGCCGCTGTGCGGCATCGCCGGAAAATAACCGTAGGTGTACGGATTGTGCAGCGGACCATGCTTGCCAAAGCCCTTGACATAGTATCCCCCCTGCACGTGATGCAGGAGCGGTTCCAAGGTGTTGCCGCCGGCAAACAAGTTGCCGTCCAAATCGAAATCGATTCCCCAGTTATTGCCGCCACCCTCGGCAAACAGCTCGAAACGCTTCGTCGCCGGGTGATAGCGCCAAATCCCTTGCTGGAACTCGATGCCGCGAATGTTCGCCGTCACCGTGCTCCCTTGCGCTCCGTACAGCCAGCCGTCCGGCCCCCAGGTCAGCGAATTGGCCACCGAATGGGTGTCGTTCAGGCCAAAGCCCGACAGCAGCACTTCCGGATCGCCATCGGGCACGTCGTCGCCGTCGCGATCGGGATAAAACAAGAGATAGGGGATCTGCAGAACGTAAACGCCCCCGTTTCCCACCTCCACGCCCGAGCAGATGTTCAGATCGCGCAAGAAATCTTTGATCTTGTCGGGCCGACCATCGCCATTGGTGTCTTCGTAGATCGTGATTCGGTCTTTGCCCTTGGCGCCGTGCGGCGGCGGCTCCGGCACCTTGTCGTAAACGGTCCGCAGATATTGATCGACCTCGACCGGCTTCAGCCCCTCGGGCAGCGGGTATTGCAGATACTGCACCACCCACATCCGTCCTCGATCGTCGAACGAAACCGATAGCGGCTGCGACACGTCCTTTTCCGCCGCGAAGAGCGAAATCTTCAATCCACCCGGCAGAGTGAATTGCTTGATCGCCTCGTCGGGCGCAAGCGCGGGCCGATCCAAATCGGTCACCGCGTTTGTCGGTCTCTCAGGCTTCTTTTGCGCCGGCTTCTCAACCGGCTTGTCAGCCAGCGCGGGCGACGCGCCAGCCACCAACAGGGCCGTGATCAGCAGCGACGAGGCGAGGCGATGAAAAATCGATTGGATAGGGACGTGGAGTGACATGCGTTCCTGGCGGCTGAGATCAACCGAGTGGGGTGGGCAGCAATTGCGGCAACCGTCTGGGCAACTCCTTGATCGTCGCCTGCGGCCGAAAAGCGGGCAACCCAGTTTTTGGTATTTAAATACCGAAAATTGGTCAGCGGTCGATTATACTTGGCTCTGCCTCCACCCGGTCTCTGCGCCTCAATTCCAGCCGCAAGCGTCTTTCCCCCCGACTTGGATGAAGCCGACCAAGCAGATCGCCGTGTTGATCGAAACTTCGCGAGCCTACGGTCGAGGGCTGCTGCGTGGCGTGTCGCGCTTTCATCGCGAGCACGGCACCTGGTCGATCTCGTTCAAGCCCGAAGATCGAGGCACCCGGCTGCAGCGTTGGTTGAAGAGCTGGCGGGGGGACGGAATTCTGGCTCGCGTCGGCACGCCGGCCATGGCGGCCGCGGTGGCGGCTACCGGTTTGCCGTTCATCGATCTGCGCGGGGCGAGCCGGCCCCTGGGAATGCCTGGTTTCGGCTGCGAGAACGACGAAATCTGCCGCCTGGCGTTCGAGCATCTCAGCGGGCGCGGACTGCGGCATTTCGCCTTCGTCGGCGAGCCGGTCGGTTTCCACATTTACGACGACCACCGCAGCGACAGCTTCGCCAAGATCGTCCGCCGCTCGGGGGGCGTTTGTCACGTTTTCCAGCATCCCCGTCCGGCGCGGGGTGCGATCACCTGGCAGCGCGAACAACGGCAATTGGCCGCCTGGATCGAGCGACTGCCCAAGCCGGTTGGCATTCTGGCCGTGCACGACGACCGCGGCCTGCAAGTCCTCGAAGCCTGCCGAGCGCTGGACGTCGCGGTGCCCGACCAGGTCGCGGTGATTGGCATCGACAACGACGAATTCCTCTGCAAGCTGGCAATCCCCTCGCTATCGAGCATCGACCCCAATGCCGAGCGCATCGGCTACGAAGCCGCCCTGCTGCTCGACCGAATGGTCGACGGCCGGGCCCGCTTCACGCGACCGCGGTATTTTCCACCGGCCGGCGTCGTCGCGCGACAATCGACCGACGTGCTCATGGCCGACGACCGGGACGTTGCGGCCGCGGTCCGATTCATTCGGCAGTCGGCCTGCCAGCGAATCACCGTGAAAGACGTCGAGCGCCAGGTTCCGCTCTCCCGCTCGCTGCTGAATCGCCGCTTCAAGCAAGTGATTGGCCACACGCCGAAGCAGGAGATCGTCCGCGTCCAGATCGAAGCCGCTCGGCATTTGCTCGTCGATACCGACCTACCGATCGCCGAGATTGCCGCGCTGTGCGGTTTCTCCGAAGCCAAGTATTTCATCGCCGTCTTCGCCCGCCTGGTCGGCAACACCCCGCGCGCGTTTCGGATCCAAAGCGGCCGCGCTAACCGGCTGGGGCAGGCATAGTCGGCAGCGACCAAAATTGCGGCCAACCGCATCGACCGGTGCTCGCGCCGTGTCCTTGCAAACCCTAGCCGTTTTGACTACAAAAACGGCCGATATGGGTAGGGCAGCCCCCAGAGGAGATCTCGTACCGAAGAGTCGTCACTCGCGGCCGCCAACGAGGAATCGCTGCCCATCATGGAACGAGGGGAATTCTACGGACGGAAGATGCTGCACCAGCCGGCGATCCCGGCAATCGACATTCTCTGGATCACTGCCGGGTTGGGCTGCGACGGCGACTCGATTTCGATCACGGCCGCCACGCAGCCGAGCATCGAAGACCTCGTCCTCGGCGCGATCCCCGGTCTGCCCGAAGTCAGGCTGCATCACCCGGTCCTGTCGTATCACACCGGCCGCGACTTTCTCGAACCGTTTCATCAGGCTGCCGGGGGGAAACTGGAGCCATTCGTCCTGGTGATCGAAGGCTCGATTCCCAACGAGCGAAACAAAACCGAGGGCTATTGGACCGGCTTCGGCACCGATCGGCGGACCGGGCAACCGATTACGGTTTGCCAATGGATCGATTGGCTCGCCCCCCACGCCTGGGCCGTCCTGGCCTGTGGCACTTGTGCCACCTACGGCGGCATCCATGCCATGGAAGGCAATCCGACGGGCTGCATGGGCCTGGCCGATTACTTGGGCTGGAACTGGCTCTCCAAGGATGGCATTCCGCTCGTTTGCGTGCCCGGGTGTCCGGTGCATCCCGACAATTTCATGGAAGTGATGCTCTACTTGCTCAATCAGGCGGCCGGCCGCGCCCCGATGATTCCGCTCGACAAGCAGTTGCGCCCCACCTGGCTGTTCAGCGCCACGGTGCACGAGGGCTGCGACCGCGGCGGCTATTACGAGCAGGCCGATTTCGCCAGCCCACTCGACGTCGGTTCGCCCAAATGCATCGTCAAACAAGGCTGCTGGGGACCGGTGGTGCAGTGCAATGTCGGCAAGCGAGGTTGGATGGGGGGCATCGGCGGCTGCCCGAATGTTGGCGGCATCTGCATTGGCTGCACGATGCCCGGCTTCCCGGACAAGTTCATGCCCTTTCTGCAGGAGCCGCCCGGTGCCCAGCTTTCGACCACCGCGGTCGCCATGTACGGCAAAACCGTGCGAGCACTGCGCAGTTTCACTCGTGCCTCGCTGAATCACGAGCCGGATTGGAGAACCCTAAATCCGAGCTAATGGGACCCCACGCTATCGGCGCCGGCCTCCGGCCTTCTCGCGTGCGCCGATGCCCAGCGACCTGGAAGGAACACGATCATCGGCAAGACAGTATCCAAACCGCGGCCGCCCGAATTGGTCGAGATGTCGTGGGATCCGATCACCCGCATCGTTGGCAGCCTGGGCATCTACACCAAGATCGATTTCGCCGCCCGCCGGGTGGCCGAGTGCTATAGCACGTCGTCGATCTTTCGCGGCTACAGCATGTTCATGAAGGGGAAGGATCCGCGCGACGCCCACTTCATCACCAGTCGCATCTGCGGCATTTGCGGCGACAATCATGCCACGTGTGCCTGTTACGCGCAGAACATGGC
>DATJTR010000140.1:0-4569 GCA_035503215.1 Pirellulales bacterium | reverse complement strand
GATATCCAAAACAGCTTGACGTTGCCTATTCGCACAACCTTGCCAAACGAACCTGGCCGCCTACAACCGCATCAACACGCGTGGCTGGCAAAAACCTGGTTGTCCGTTGGTGCGACGCAACTCACCGTTGCATCTCTGCCTCGGCCCTCCGCCAAGGGCCAGGCCGAGAGCCCGGGTTCCTCCGGAGGCTCTCGTCGATGCAACACTCTTCGGTGCGATTTCATGCGTGTCCGTGTTTGGAAGGCCGCCTGTTTTGCGCTCCAGAATCGGCGCTCGCCGACGCGTTGGCTTACGGCCAACGTGGCATGAATGTGTCACCCGAGAAGCCGATTGTACGGTCGCTAGCATGAGTGTCAAACTGCCGCGCGGCGTGTCGTCCGCGGCGCTACAGACGCGCGCCGCGCCGCAGGGCAAAAACCGCCGCAAACTTGGCCCGTCAAGTCCCCTGTCGGGCGCGAAAAAAAATCTTCGAGCCATGAGCGCAGCGTGGAAAATTTGTTTGCTCGGCGTTAGCGCCGTTCCGCGATTCGTCTGGCGGCATGCGCCGAAACGCTTGGCCCAAAACAACATGCACCGCACGCTCCAAGGCCCCGGAAAATTCGCTTGATGACCCCAGCGCAATCCAAGCCGGCAAAAAAATTCACCCTCTGACCGCCACGTTGGCGGCCGCACGCTCGCCCGCCGGGCGTCACGCGCCGCGGCCCGCAAATCGGAACAGCACGCTCCGCCGATCCCAGGCCGTGAAACCCGCCGCCGCATACATTGCGATGGCCGGCTCATTCGCCGCGTCGACCGCCAACAGCAGGCACGTCGCCCCGGCCCCGCCGGCCAGCGCTTGGGCCCGCCGCACGGCCTCGATCCCCCAGCCCCGTCCGCGCACTTCGGGCACCAAACCCACGTACACCAGCTCCCATTGACGATGCTCGGGATGCTCGGTGAGCAGCAGGCAGCCGACGTCCGTGCGATCGTGCCGCAAGAAAAACCAGCGGCCGGGATCGAATCGTCCCGCCGCACGATAACCCTCCAGCACGTCGGCCGTGTTGCGCAGGCCGTTCAGCCGCGGACAATCGCGCGTCGCCTGATACGTCCGCTCGAGCAGGGCCAGCATCCGCGGCTCCTGGCCCGGGGCAAAGGGCTCAAACTCCAGCGGGCTTTCGGGCACGTGTTCCGGGAACGTGCGGGCCAGTGCCACCATGTACAGCAAATCGGCCAGATGCTCGCAGCCGGCCGACGTGAGCAGCTCGAAGTCGGGCCCGTGATCGACCGGCAACAAGGCCTGCGCCATCCGCGCCCCGGCCCGGTCGGCCTCGCTCAACACTCCATCGAGCAAGCACCGCGCCGTCCCCGGCGGCGCACCGGCTTCGACCCCCGGCGGCGCCAGCATCGCCGTTCCGCCCCCGAGCAATTGGGCCGATGCGGCGCCGACCACGCGGCCATCGACCCGGGCCACCAGCAGAATCGTCGCCGGGTCGATCTGGCTGCCCCACTGGGCGCGCCATTCGGAGATCGTCCGCTCGATTTGCGCCGCGCGCTGCGGCGGGGCGATGTGGCGCCATGCCAGGTCGAGGCCGAGGGCGATTTCAGCCGCGGCCGGCCGCTCGATGTTCACGTTGCTGTCGGTCATCGCATTCTGCCTGCACTCGGCGGACGGGCGCCGCGCGGCCGACATTCGTGCCGTGCCGCTCCGATCGGCAACCGGGCTGCGCCGCGTGGGGAAAACAAGTATAATGGAATCTCGTTCACACTCGATCGGTCATCGGGAGGCCCATCGGCCATGAAACGGCGCATTACTCGGTGCCTCGCCCAGTGTCTTGCCTTGCTTGGTCCGCTCTGGACCTCGCTCGCCTTGGCCCAGCCGGCGCTGGAACGCGTCGAACAACAGTTGCGCACCCGCACCCCCGCTCGCACCGCGGCGGCGGGCGACACGGCCGACGACGCCAACAAGAACGCCGGTTATCTCGGCATCATCGGCGACGACCGTCAGGAAAACGGCAAAGGAGTGCGCGTCACTCGCAGCGATGCCGGCGGGCCGGCGGCCAAGGGAGGCATGAAGGTGGGGGACCTGATCACCGCCATCGACGATCAGCCGGTCAAGAGCATGGAAGAAATGGCCGAGATCATGTCGCGGCTGCACGCCGGCTCGAACGTGAAGTTCAGCATCGAGCGAAACAGCGAGAGCCAGGATTTGCAGGTCCGTTTGGAGCGCCGTCCGCCGGTCGAAAAGCGGCTGGTTCCCGACTTCGGCAAGCAGCCCGAGGACGCGCCCGCGCCCGGTGCTGGCCCCGCACTTGGCCCAGCCGCGCCGGTGGACAGCATGATCCTCAACTCGCGGCGGCCGAAGATGGGAATCAAGACCGACAATCTGACCGCATTTATCCGCGAACAGTTTCGTGTCCCCGGCAGCTACGTGGCCGGCGTTTTCGTGACGTATGTCGATCCCGAATCGCCCGCCGGCAAGGCCGGCCTGCCGACGAATTCGATCATCACTTCGGTCGACGGTCTGCCGATCGACAGTCCCGACACGTTGGCTGCGTTGGTCCATCGTGCCGGGCCGGGGCAAACGCTGCGGGTGACCTATTACTACCGCGACCACGAATCGGTCGCCCCGGTGACGCTGGCGGGCGGGCCGCCGCAGCCGCCGGCACCCGGCCCGCAAGCGACAACCCGCGCCAAGCCCCTTGCGCCCGGCGCAACGCCGGCCCAGCCCCCTGGCTTTGTTCCCGAAGGGGACGACGATTCGGCCGGGCCGATGAAAACCGCCGAGGCCCCGCCGGCCGACATCGAAGCGCTCCAGCGTCGCATCGCCGAGCTGGAAAAACGCGTGGCCGATCTCGAAGCGGCTGCCATCGTTCCCGAGAACGACAACAAGTAAGCCGCGATCTTTCAGCGGCGTCGGCGCTTTGATCCCAAGCGGCAAGCCAGACGCACGACAGATCCGGGCCGCGGTTAGGGCCGCCGCAGGGCCAGCTCGATCTCATAGCGGGCTTGCGGCACGTCCGACCGCATCACCCCCGCCGGCCGAATCCGCAGCTCGCTCTTCGTGTTGCCGAACCAGGTGCGGCGAAACAGGGTCAGGCTCGGATCCTCGGTCTTCTGCTGCTTCAGCTCGTATCGTTTCGTACACAGTGCCACCAGTCGCGACGGGTCGCCGCTGGTGCCGTGAAAGATGATTCGTTCGGTTTGCTTCTTCTTGTCGAAGTAATACGTCAGCGAGCCGGCCAGGTCGCTGTCCCCCGTGCCGGTGACCAGCGCCACCCGGTAACCTTGCAGGTCGAGCTCCGAAAGGCCGGTCGACACCCGCGGCCAGCGCTGGCTGATCCAGGTCGGCGTGACGTCGAAACGCAGCACCTCTTCCAGCGTGGGAGTGCTCGCCCCTTCGACTTGCGTCGGCGGTGGCGGCATGCCGTTGTCGTGCGACCAGAGTCGCTCGTTTTCGCCAGGCACCGCGGCTTGCGGCACGCCGCCCGGGCCGGCGTTGGCGTCGGCCAGTTTCTCGGCGGCTTCCCCTTCGGCCTGGCTGCCGGCCACGCTGCTCCACAGTTTTTGAACCTGTTCGGAATTGGCGACGTAGGGGACGACGACCGCCCCGGCCAAGAGTGTCACGAGCAAGAAGTGCCGGTTGAAAAACACAGCGGCGGCCTTTGGCAAAGCTTTCGATGCAGCGTCTTGGGGTTCATCGCTCTTGATCGGCAGCCGCAGGCCAGCACGATCACCACCCCGCTCGCCCAAACGCCCCGAAACCCCTCCGCCGCTCGCCGCCCATACCTCCTCAGCCGCTACAACCGGCAGAGTTGAGGTGGAGGCTACAGACCGCAGGCCACAGGCCGCGTACAACTGCCGCATGCTGATCGGGCGCGCCGACGTTCACACACGGCCTTAGCGCGCCGCTTTGCTTCCCGGCTGTAGTCTGCAGCCTGTGGCCTGCAGCCTCTTACAGCCGGCGTGCTGCCCAGACGACAATCGCCGCGGCCAGCCAGCCCACGCCCAACCAGTAGGGCCACCAGATGAATTCTTGATTGGCCTTGCGACCGCGCAGCCGCTTGCTCACCGCCTGCGTCGAGCGGCGTACCGCGCCGCGCTTGCGGCCCGTCCGCGGTGCCGTCGCGGCGCGCTGTGGGCGGCCCGCGGCGCCGTCGCTCCCGTTCGCGCCCGCCGCGATTCCCGCACCCGGTGGCCGTTCGGTGGGGCGGTTCGCCGCGAGTTTGGCGAGCATCGCCGTGGCCGTTTCCAGGGCCGACGGACCGGTGAACAACGGCCGCTGTCCCAGGCAGCCGAGCATGTATTCGGCCCGTTCGGGTGGATATTGCCGCTCGATGTGCTTGAGATACGTTTGGAACCGCTCGGCGTCCAAGGCCGCGTCGAGCGTCGGCCAGCGCCGCAAGAGATGCCGGGGATTGTGGGCCAACACATGCGTGCGGCAGCCCGCGGCCAACTGCGGCCAGCCGAGCCGGCAGGCCGCCACGCCGGCCAGCACCGTTAGCTTGTCACATTCCGAAAGTCGCCGCCGCTGTTGGCTGGCACAGGCCAGGTCCAAGTAAGTGACCAGCATTTGTTCGACGTCGGGCATGG
>DATJTR010000139.1:0-2020 GCA_035503215.1 Pirellulales bacterium | reverse complement strand
GGGTTCGCACGCTCAATTACAAAACGGTTCGCTACAACGGGCATCGCGAATTGATGCACTTTTTGCTCAGCGAGCTGCGATTGAGCGAACGGCGCGAATTGCTGAAAGACCTGCTGGAAACCGCCATCCCGATCACCATGCAGGACGTCGTCGTCGTGTTTTGCACCGCCACCGGTCGCCGCAACGGCGAATTGGTGCAAACCTCCGACGCGCGCAAGATCTATCAACAGACGATCGACGGCGAAATCTGGAGCGCCATCCAGGTCACCACTGCCGCCGGCATTTGCGCCGTGGTCGACATGCACTTCGCCGGCCAGATCGGGCCCGACGGCGCGGCCACGCACGGCTTCATGCGACAGGAACAAGTCGATTGCCCCCGTTTTCTCGCCAATCGATTTGGCAAATATTACGACTGCGCTCTCTCTCTTCCCTTAGCCGAGTCTGCACTGGACGTTGCCGATGCCAGTCGTGTCACCTGAACTCGTTTCGTTGTTCGCTTCGCTCGGGATGCCCCGCGAACCGTTGGCGATCGCCATCGGTGGCCAGTGGCATCCGGGGGCTGGTACGCCGCTCGTCGTACGCTCGCCGATCGATTCGCAGGTGCTCAGCCAGTTCTCCGCGGCCACGCCCGCCGACGTACGCCGCGTCGTGGCCGCCTCGACCGAGGCGTTCGATGCCTGGCGGCAAGTTCCGGCGCCGCGCCGTGGCGAACTGGTGCGGCAGATCGGCGTCGCTCTGCGCGAGCAGCAAGCGGCACTGGCCGAGCTGGTTACTCTGGAAACCGGCAAAATCGTCAGCGAGGCTCGCGGCGAAGTGCAGGAAATGATCGACGTCTGCGACTTCGCCGTCGGCCTGAGTCGTCAGCTTTACGGTTTGTCGATCGCCAGCGAACGGCCGCGGCACCGCCTGACCGAGCAGTGGCATCCCTTGGGCCCGGTGGGCGTGATCAGCGCCTTCAATTTTCCAGTGGCCGTGTGGGCCTGGAACGCGATGATCGCACTCGTTTGTGGCGACACGGTCGTCTGGAAGCCGTCAGAAAAGACGCCTCTCTCGGCCATGGCCTGTCAGGCCCTTGTGGCCCGCGTGGCCAGCCAATCGGGCATCGCTCCGCCGGCCGTATGCAGTCTTGTCGTGGGAACCGGCGCCGCGCTGGGGCAAGCCTTGGCGGCTGACCCAGGCGTTCCGCTCGTTTCCGCTACCGGCTCGGTCCCCATGGGCCGGGCAGTTGCCCAAACCGTCGCGGCCCGGCTTGGCCGTTCGCTCTTGGAATTGGGGGGCAACAACGCGATTGTCGTCACCCCTTCGGCCGACGTCGAGTTGGCGACCCGCGGCATCGTTTTCGCCGCGGCGGGCACCTGCGGCCAGCGTTGCACGACCGCCCGGCGACTGGTGGTTCACGACTCGGTTCACGACCAATGGGTCGACCGGCTGGCGGCCGTGTACGATCGGCTGCCCGTCGGTGATCCGCGGGCTGAGGGAGTCTTGGTCGGTCCGCTTATCGACGAAGCTGCCTACAGCGCAATGGAGAGGGCTTTGAATGCAGCGCGAACCGCCGGGGCAGAGGTCTATGGCGGCGGCCGCGTCACGGGTGGAGTGCCGGCCGGCGGGTTTTATGTCCGACCGGCGATCGTCACCATCGATCCGGCCGCGGAAATCGTTCGGCAGGAAACGTTCGCTCCGATCCTCTATGTGATGCGCTATCGCGAGTTCCCAGAGGCCATCGCGATTGCGAACGACGTTCCCCAAGGATTGGCAGCCGCGATCTTTACCCAAGACGTCCGTGAGGCCGAACTCTTTTGCTCGGCGACCGGAGCCGATTGCGGAATCGTCAACGTGAACATCGGCACCAGCGGGGCCGAGATCGGTGGGGCCTTTGGTGGCGAAAAAGAAACCGGTGGCGGCCGCGAGTCGGGCTCCGACGCCTGGAAAGCCTACATGCGCCGGGCCACGAACACGATCAACTATTCCCGCGATTTGCCCCTCGCCCAAGGCATACGCTTCGACGTCTGACGGGGGCTGC
>DATJTR010000138.1:0-3705 GCA_035503215.1 Pirellulales bacterium | reverse complement strand
GCACGCATTTCTGCCGACTGACCAGCGGCCGATAGATGTGCCGATTGCCTTCGCTCGTGGCCGCCAGAACTCCCTTTTCCACCAGCCGCGCGAGCAGCGTGCGAATCGTGCGGTGACTCCAGGCGGTCGAATCCGACAAATCGGCGATCACCGCCGCCGCCGGCGCCCTGCCCAGCCGCCACACGACCTGCATCACTTGCCATTCGGCATCCGAAATCGCGGTCTCAGCCACGGTCGTCTCCTGTTGACTACGTGTGTGGTCACGCATTCTGCGACATCCGTAGTCACAAGTCAAGCAGGCCGATGAAAAGAAGTCCGTCCGCGCAGCGAACGGGGGTGGCACGCCCATTCATGGGCGTGGTCCTCAATCCTAACGCCGGCTACCACTTCGCTACCGGTGGCTTACGTCGACGAAATCCAGCGGCCGACGAGCATGGCCGGAATCACCAGCAGCGCGACGGCGCAGGCCCAAAAGCTGCCCGCCATCCCCCACACCACCGCCGCGTCGATGATGATCAGCGACAACAAGCAGTTCCGCACGGCCATCTGCACGACCTGAGCCCGCGGATCGAAAATAGCCAGCCCGCACCGCGCGCCAACCATCGCCCCGATCAAGAGCCAGAGCAGCACCCAACGATCGGGCAAAAGCACCTCCGGCTCGATCCAAGCCGGATACCAGGCCACCACCGCCAGTCCGGCGAGCATCACCAGCGTGCCAAGCAGCAACTGCCCGCGATGGCTCGTGTCGGCCTCGGTGCGGGCGAACCAAGTGACGCCGACGATGTACAGTCCAATGCCTCCCGCCACCATGCCCGCGGCGATTTCCCAGCGGCTGCCCGCTTCGAGCTGGGGCAAAGTCATCGTCGCCGCGCTCATGCCCAACAGCACGTTCAGCGTCCGGCAGCCCCCCATTCCCAGCGGAGCCAGCACGGTCGGCTTCAGCACGGCGTCGTAAAGCACGACCAGTGCCGCCAGCGCCGTGGCGATCACCCCCGGCTCATACATTCCCGAGAGCCAACTGGCCACCCAACCGGCCGCGATCCCCACGACGAGCAGCCCCACGCCCAGCCGTGTGGCGGCCGTGCGCGAAATCCGCCCCGAAGGGATCGGCCGGCGGGGCCGTTCGCGGGCGTCGAGCTCGGCGTCGAGCACGTCGTTCAGCACCATGCCCGACAGGTACAGCGCCGACGACGAAAGCCACAGGGCCGCGAACACCGGCCACGGATCCAGCTCGCCATGCGTGAACAAAAAGCCCTGGGCCACGTTCGACATGGCCGTGAACACGGCCGGCACGCGCAGCAACTGGGCATACGCCCGCACGGCGCTCGTGCTGCCGGCGGCAGGGGAGGGGACCGATTCGCTCGTGCTCATGGCGGATCTTCTGATCGCTAGATCAGGCGGCGAATTCCAGGCCGATTTCGGCCGCCGTGCGGGCCAAAAACGCCTGGGCCTCGCGGGCAGCGTTGTCCGGTTCGTCAACGTAGGGATACAGTTCGACCGTCAGCCAGCCGTCGTAACCGGTGGCCGCGATCGCGCGCAGCGTGGCCGCGAAATCGATGCTCCCCGTGCCCGGGATCAAATGCTTATGCACCCGGGTCGAGGCAATGTCTTCAAAATGATAATGCCGCGTGTGGCTGGCCATGCGAGCGACCCAATCCTGCGGATCTTCGCCCACGCAGTAGGCATGCCCCACGTCGAAATTCAGCCCCACCTGTGGCGAGTCGATCCGCTCGATGAACTCCAAATACTGGCCGAAGGTTTCAATCAATAGCCCCGGCTCGGGTTCGATGAGCAGATTCACACCGCTGGCCTCGGCCACTTCGACCACCGGCATCAGCTCTTCATAAAACAAGTCGGCGGCCTCCTGCCACGATTGGCCGGGAAGCAGGGGACCGCCCGGCTCGGTCGTCAGCCGCGGCGCGCCTAGCTCGGCCGCCAACCGCAGCGCCCGCTTGGTGTGTTCGCGGCGAATTGCCCGATAGTGCGGATCGGGATCGATCCAGCTCGGATACCAATAGGGCTGCCGCGGATCGGCCACCGCATTCATCATAAAGGCGTTCACGTTCGAGATCGTCAGCCGATGCGTTTCCAGCGCGCGGCGGATCGATTCCTTCCGTTCCTCCAGCAGGCCGGCCGGCCAGGCGTGCGGCACGTCGGCCAGGATCTCGATGCCCGTGTAGCCGAGGCTGGCAATCTTTTCGATTGTGCGCTCGATCGAAAAGTGCAAATACGCGTTCGAGCTGAAAGCAAGCTTCATCGTTGACCGTCCGCCCTCGGGAGACCAGAAAACAGCCACCAAAACCGGCATCGCACGGCCGATGTCGGCCGCGTCGGGCCATATTCTAATCGAATGCCGCGCCGGCTGCGCAGACCGGCCAAAACCGCCGCTGGCGCCCAGGCGCTTTAGCGGCGTTGCGGCTTTTCTCGTTCGGCCTGCGGCACCGTGCCGAATCCTCCCTCGTCCGCCACGGGCACGGGCAGCACTCCCAGCAGGGCCTGCGCGGCGGGGTCGGCCGGCACTGCTTCGCCGAGGGCCGACAAACGCACGATTCCCAGCAGCGGATAGAATCCCTTGGGCGGCTCGGCCAACAGGCGATGTTGTTGCCGGCCCAAAAATACCGCCCCGGGCGAGCCGGGACATTTCCCGTGCACGCTGACGCCGCGTTCGCTGATCTTGAAGCTCAGCGCCAGTTTCTCGTAATCGACCAGGTCGATCAGGGGCGCGGCCGGATTGTTTTCGGCGAAGTGCAAATCTCTCGCCGCCGCCGCCAACAGCGAACGCCCGACCAATCCCGGCCCTGCCACGATCGAGCCTGTGGCACTGACCAACCGCCCGTCGCGAAACTGGGCCTCGTCCAAATAGACTTCGGCGGTCCCCGTCAGCCGATGCTGCGACCGCGTCGACACCAATTTGCCGAGATCGATGCCGGCGATCCGGCCATCGACTTCGCCCGTGATGCCGGCGGCCCCGCGTTGCCACTGCAAATTGCCCGCGAAAGTCGATTCCTCGCCCCATGTCCGCCAGCCCGGGCAGCACAATTCGACCAGCCGCGCGGGCAGCGCCGTCGGTCCGGTTTCGAGCTTGATGGCCGTCGTCGCTCCATGCCCGCCAGCACTGCGTTTTCCGACGTGTCGATCGAATGAAATTCGTGCTGGCGTTGCATCTTCCTGCCCCGCCAGGCTGAATTCCAGCACTGCTTGCGGCTCGCGCGGATTTTCCGACGGCTGTTTCGCCTGCGTGCCAGCGAAACGCCCTCGCACGTCGACCAGCAGCAGATCGTCTCCGCCGTCCAGGTGCAGCGAGAGCTTTGCCAGGTGAATCTCGGCCGCCGATTCGGAGCCGGCGCGGCCGCGCAGCCAGCGTGTCGCCCACTCGACCACCAGGTCGAGCCGGCTGCCGTCAAGCACCTCGGCCTCGCGGCATTCGATCCAGGTTTTTTGTCGCTCCGCTCGCACTTCGACGGCCGTCAATTCGGCCAAGGTGCGAGCGGTCTCGGGATCGACCAGCGACAACCCCAGGTAGCGAGTAACTCCCGGCCGCGGAAAACCAATCGCGTCGAGTCGTACGTCAAGCGCCAATTGCTCGGCCAGTTCATGGCGATAGTGCGCCGCCGACCAGGGAGACCGGCACCAGATGACGACTACGACCACGGCGCAGGTGGGCACCGCGACCAACAGGCCAAAGGCCAGTCGGCAAAGATTGCG
>DATJTR010000137.1:0-7252 GCA_035503215.1 Pirellulales bacterium | reverse complement strand
CGCCCCGGCGCGGCTGCGGAAAATGGTGGCCCAGCGCGTCGGCCGGCTGGCCGCGAAGTATGCGGGAGAATGCTGATCGGCAGCGCCTCACTTGACCGCCCGGCGGCCAGATGAGACGTTGGACCGGCCGGCGCTCGCGAGCGCTCGGCGGAATCGCTTCACGCACACGCACGGCTGGCCATGTTCTTCGCATTCGACGGATTGGACGGCGTCGGCAAGACGACGCAGCTCGAACTCTTCTGCCAGTGGCTGGAAGGCCAGGGGCGCGAGGTCGTTCGCACGGTCGATCCCGGCACGACCCCGCTGGGAGAGCAGGTGCGCAGCGTGCTGTTGGACCGGCACGGCACGCGGATCGACCCGCTGGCCGAGATGCTGTTGTTCATGGCGGCCCGGGCGCAGCTGGTTTCGGAAACGATTTTGCCGGCCTTGGAAGCGGGCAAGGTCGTCGTTTCCGATCGCTTTCTGCTGGCCAACGTGGTGTATCAAGGTTATGGCCGCGGCTTGGACGTGGCGGCGGTTTGGGAAGTGGGGCGGGTCGCGACCGCCGGCGTCATGCCCGACTTGACCGTGGTCCTCGACATGCCGCCCGACGCGGCCAGCGGACGACTGGCTCGGCCGCTCGATCGGATGGAAACCGCGCAGGACGGCGCGTTTCGCGACCGGCTGCGGAGCGGTTTTTTGGCCGAGGCGTGCGCCCGGCCCAGCGCGATCGTGATGATCGACGGCGCCCGGCCGATCGAAGTGGTGCAGGCCGAAATCCGGCAGCGGGCCGAACCGGTTCTGGCTCGCCCCGGCGGCGTCCGCCTGTGGACCGAGCCGCTCGAAGATCGGATCGAATGAGAGGGGGGCGTTTCCCGCGGCGCACCGAGTGCCCTCGGAAGCGCGTTAGGGCGAGGCGGTGTCTGCGAAAAAGTGTCCTCTGCGAGACTTGGCGATGTGGCAAGGCATTTTGGGACACGACGAGGTGGTCGCGCGGTTCCGCCGGGCGCTTGCGCGCGGACGGTTGGCCAGCACCTATCTGTTCGTCGGACCCAAGGGAGTCGGCAAGCACACGTTCGCCATGCGGCTGGCGCAGGCGCTGTTGTGCAGTGAGCGGCCGGCCGTGGCGCTCGATCCATGCGGGGCGTGCGACAGTTGCCAACAAGTGCTGGCCCGCAGCCATCCCGATTTGCTCTTGGTCGCCAAGCCGGCCGACAAGAGCGCGATTCCGCTGGCTCTCTTGGTAGGCGATGAGCAGCGGCGGATGCGCGAGGGACTGTGCCACGACATTGCACTGCGATCGTTTTCGGGGGGCCGGAAGGTCGCGGTGATCGACGACGCCGACGATTTGAACGAAGAGGGGGCCAACGCGCTCTTGAAAACGCTGGAAGAGCCGCCGCCGGGAAGCGTGCTGATTCTGGTCGGCACGACGGCCGACAAGCAGTTGCCGACGATCCGCTCGCGATCGCAAATCATCCGCTTCGCCGGCTTGGAGCCGGATGTGATCGCCCGATTGCTGGTGGAACAGGAAGTCGCCGCGGACGAAACGGCCGCCAGGCGGTTGGCCGACCAGGCCGACGGCAGCCTGGCGCGTGCGATCGAGCTGGCCGATGACGAGCTGGCCGCCTTTCGCGATTCGTTCCTCGCGCAACTTTCGCGCGTCGACACGACGAGCGTGGCTTTGGCCCGCGAGGTGAATGAGGTGGTCGATGCGGCAGGCAAAGAGGCGCCGGTGCGGCGGCGGCGCTTGCGGCAGATCATGCAGATGGCCATCGCCTATCACCGCGCGCAATTGCACGCGGCGGCCGAAGCCGCCGACGGCGAGCGCTGCGCGCGCCTCGCGCTGTTGGTCGAGCGGTCGCTGGAAGGCCTTTCGCAAATCGATCGCAATGCGCACCAGCAAACGCTGGTCGATTGCTGGCTCGACGATTTGGGGCAGGCGCAGGCGGGGAATTGAAGACCCTGACGTGGCCCGAGGAATTTGAACCACGGAGGTCGCAGAGGATACGCAGAGGAAGAGGAGGGGCAGATCGGTCCGCCAGGTCGCACCGATTTTACCAGCAGCGCGTACGGTAATAGTAAGAAAGAGAATCGAAGCATCCGTCGACAGACAATTCTGCGACACGGCGAGAATGTCGGCGCTTCCCCTCTGCGTATCCTCTGCGGCCCTCTGTGGTTCAATCCCCTTCTGCCTTGGCTACAAGGACGGCTCGCAGTTTCATTCGGTCGAAACGTTCGTGCGACGGTTTCGCTGTTCAGCGGTGGCGGCTGACACGTACCGCCAGCGGTGCGGCGGCGAGCGGAAGCGGCAGCAAGCTGTAGAAGCTGATCATATAAAACCAACTGTCAACCTTGAGCGCGCGCTCGCTAAAGTCGGCCCGGACCAGGTGCATGCCGATCGCGAGGAGCACGATCGCCACCGCCAAGGCGACGACGCGGAGGGTGACGAACCGCCTGCGCCAGGCAATGACGAAGGCCGCCAGGCAGCCGGCCACGCACAGCACGAGGGTCGCGGTCCAGTACAAATCGAACGCATCACTTCGATACGTGTAGGGAAGTGCCAGCGGAAACATCAAGCCGAAGATTACCACGCCCGCGGCCAGTAGGAGTGCGATGCGCAGCACACGGCCGCCCCCCAGCGCGAGCGAAGCGGCGAAACAGGCCACGCTCCACAGTGAGAGTGCGGCCAGAGCCACCGTGGCGGCGACGTACGCAACATCGGCCAGCAAAACCGAGTGAAACGCTCGGAGCAGATTCCCTTTTTCCTCCAGGGCGACCACGAGAAACAGCAAGGACATCGCCATCCAAATCGCCACGGACACGGCCAGGCTGAGCGTGGCGCCGCGGAGCACGCAGCCGGCGATTTTGGAATCGGCAAGGGGACGCGAACCGGCGAAGGCGGGAAAGTCGAACGACGGGGAGCGGGCTCCCCAGTAAAAACCAATCAACACCGTTGCAAACATCGAAAGGCCGGCGAAGAGGGCGATCGCATTGTGGGCGACGACGACCGTTCGATCGGTGCCTTGCCAATGCCACGCGATGTAAAGCCCGCAAATCAGGCCGCACGTTGCCACTACAAAAGGCAGACTCCAACCCCGCTCGCGCCATTCGAGCCAGGTCTGAGCCGACGCCGGCGAGGCGAAGCGCGACGGTGCGCTCGCCCTTCCTCCGAAAAATCTCCGCTCGAGTTCGGCCACGATCACTTGCGGGTCGAAGACCGATCCTCGCCGCTGCAGACCGAAGCCCAGCGTGCCGACGACAAAACAGGCGGGAGCTGCAACCGCGAACAGCGTCACATACGCTCCGTGATCCACGTCGATCGCGTACCACATTGCGTACATGCCGCTTCCAAAGCGTTCCGCGGCGATCGTCGCCAGCTCCGCGGCGACGACGACGCTCGCGAGCACTGCCGCCCATTGCAAGGCGCGCGAGTTGGCCGTTGACCAGAGCACGGCCTGGCACCAGCCGAGCGCCACGGTAGCCGACAGGCCGGGGCCCAGAATCGGCCAATGGATGCCGAGCAGCGCGGCGACGAGCCAAGCCACCAGGCAATACTGCACCAGCATGGTCAGCATGACGCAGGCCAGCGGCACTGCGACCAGAGGGAAATTGGCCGCGGGCAACGTGTAGCGCCAACGCGACTTTCCCTGGCTCACCAGGATCACGATCGCCAGAATCATGAGAACGGAAAAGACAATGAACGGGCTGGAGACGATTTGCTCGAGGGTTTCGCGGGCAACGTCTTTCGCCATTCGCAGCGGAATGATGACCGCCAATAACGCGGGCCATAACAGCGCAGCAATCGGCCCGGCCAGCATCGCTCGCCAAGAGCATGCCCAGTGCTCCCAGAGCAGCGTGCGGGCGACCTGCGTTGCGGAGACTGGGCTCACGCGCCGGTCGGTCGCATCGGCCAATGAAGAGGTGCTTACATTGTTCACGAGCGTGAGCCTCACGAGTGGCGATTGACGTGAATGGCCAATGGGGTAGACGCCAGCGGAATCGGCAGCAGGGCGCAGCAGGCCACGATGTAGATGGTGGCCTCGGCGCTGATCATCAAGTTGGCGAGTCCTACGGCATACAGGGCGAGCGCAAAAACGCCGGCCGCTCCGCAGAGCGCCCGCCAGGTGATCAACCGCCGCTGCCAGGTGGCGCAAAACGTGGCCGTGCAACCGGCCAGGCAAGCGGCAATGAAAATGCCGGCATAGATCGTGAACACGCGCTGCTGGGCCGAATTGGGCACCGCGGCGGACATCAGCACGCCGCACAGATAAAAGCCGAAGAGGAGCGAGCAGGCCACGATCAACACGCGTCGCCCGGCCGCCGCCAGGCTGGCGATCAGCCCGACGACGCTCCAGGCGGCGAGCAGGCCCAGGCACCAGGGCCCAAAATGTTCCACCGGGCTGACCCGCCGCAGCAGATAGAAAACGACGTCGGCCGACTCATGGCGCAGAAGCAGAAACACGGCCGCGATGCTGAAGCCGCCGGCCGCCAGGCCATACACGATCAAGCCGGTCGTGGCGCTTTTGAGAATGGCGGTCGCGATCTCGGTGTCGGTCGAGGGGCGCGAGCCGCCGAAGTTGCCGAAATCGAGAGTTCGCGAGCGGTTGCCCCAGACCAGCCCGATCAACATCAGGGGCACCACGAACAGGGCCGGCAGGCTGGCCGCTCCCTCGAGTGCCCCAATGGTTTCGTCGACCGGCGCGAAGGTGGCCAGCACCAAGAGGGAAATTCCGATGCCCATGCCAACGAGGGGCAAGATATAACCCCGCTCCCAAAACTCGAGCCACCACTGGGCGCGGTTGCGCGAGGCGAACGGCTGCATGCGGTTGCCGACCAGCCGGCGAAAACCGGCGCGCAGTCGATCGACGCAGCGGCCGAAATCGAGGCCCGAGCCGTGCCGCAGCCAGGCGAAGCCGGCCGTGCCGCCGGCGAAGCACGCCAGCAGAACCGCGGCGAGCACGGCCGCTCTGCCGGGCGAAATATCGAACAGCAGGCCGGAGGCGACGAAGCGCCGCGTCGGCGCCGCTTTGGCGATCGCGTAGGCGACGCAAATTCCGCCCAGCAAAAACGCCAGGCTGCGGGCCGTGCGCGAATTCGACGTTGACCAGAGCAGCGTCTGACTGCCGGCCACCAGCACGGCCGCAACCAGCGCCGGTCCCCACACCGGCCAGCCGGCGCCGAACAGCAGATTCTCGAAACCGACGACCAGCGCGAACTGCCCAAAGATCGTCGCCGCGGCGCAGGCCATTGGCACACCGACCAACAGGCCGCTGGAGGCAGGCCGGGTGTAGCGCAGCCGGGGATTGCCCAGCACGCCGAGCAGGGCGCCGACCAATCCGGCCACGACCATCCAGTACAAGACGAAATAGATCAGTGCTCCCTCTTCCGTGCCGTGGAGCAGCGGAAATTGCGGCACCGACTTGCTCAAGCCGAACAGCAAGCCGGCCGGCACCAGCGCACCGAGTTGCGCGAGCGCGATGATCAACCAGCCGTGGTCCCAAAACTCCGCCACTAGCGCGGCGGCGACGCGGAGGGAATGATTCTTCGCAGCTTGCATGGCGTTTCTCCCGATCGAAAGGCTGGCGGCTGCACCTTGGCCGCCGGTGGTATCACGCCTCGCGCATCTTGGAACGAGCCACGAAAATTTCGTCGAGCGAGGGGGCCGTTTCGTCGACGATTTCGGCACCCAGTCGAGCCGCGGCGGCGCGCAAGGCGTCGATCTGCCCGTTCGTGACCACCGTCCATTCGTGGCCGGCCCCGGAGAGCGAGAGCGCCCCCGGCAGCTCGGGACGCGCGGACTGCGAATCGGCAAAACGCAGCACCAGCCGGCGATGCGATTCGAGGATTTCGCTCAAGGGGGCGCTAAGTGCCACGCGGCCATGGCGGAGAAAAGCCACGTGATCGGCCACGCGTTCGACCTCGTCGAGCAAGTGCGAGGAGAACAGCACCGTGCGGCCCTCGTCGGCCACGGTGCGGATGATGGCCGTGAGGATGTCGCCGCGAACGACCGGATCGAGCCCGCTGGAGGGCTCGTCGAGGACGAGCAGATCGGGCCGATGGGCGAGCGCCGCGAGCAGACCGGCCCGGGCCCGCTGGCCGCGCGACATGCGGCGAATTTGCTGGTCGGGATCGAGCTCGAAATCGCCGCGCAGCCGCTCGGCAAACGTGTTGTCCCAGGCGGGATAGAAGGCCTGGTTGTAGCGGATCAGTTGGGTGATCGTCATCCAGTCGGGCAGGTCGCGGTCTTCCGACAGATAGCCGACGCGGCCGAGCACGCCGACCGGATCCAGGACCGGATCGAGCCCGAAGACACGCACGCTGCCTTGCTTCGCCCGCAGCAGGCCGAGCAGGTGGCGGATGAGCGTGGTTTTGCCGGCGCCGTTTTCGCCGACCAGGCCGAACACCATGCCGCGCCGGATCGACAGCGACACGTCGTCGAGGGCGGCGCGGCGGCCGAAACGCCGCGTGAGATGCTCGACTTGGACGATGGTTTGGGCTTCGGCCGGCTTCGCCGCAACGGCATGGGGCAGGGTGGCGCTACTCATGGCATTACTCCGCTGGGAGGTGACGGCTGCGGTCGCGCAGCATTTTGATGAGCGTGGAAACATCGACGTTGAGATGACTGGCTTCGGCCAACAACATGTCGAGCCGTTCGTTGAGCAGCCGCTGCTTGTCGCGCAAGGCCAGCGGCGAACCGTTGCCGGCCACGAAGGCCCCGGAGCCCTGCCGAGTGGAAATCACTCCCTCGGTTTCCAGCTCGCGGTAGGCCCGGGCAACGGTGTTCGGATTGACGACCAACTGCTCGGCCAGGGCGCGGACCGTGGGCAGTTGCTCGCCGACACTCATGCGGCCGACGGCCACCAGGTATTTCACCTGGTTGGCGATTTGCCGGTAGATCGGCACGCCGTCGCTATTGGAAATCCGGATCTGCATCGGGGGCGACCCACGAGAAAGCGGCCGACTGAATTGAATGAGTGTATTAGTAGTTTAATACAATTCAAAAAGGCGGTCAAGAGGGCGATTTGCGAGAGGCAGACGGAAGGGAATTGAACCGCGGAGGGCCAGGCGTGAATACGGAGGAGAATTGAACCACGGAGGGCGCAGAGGTACGCAGAGGAAGAGCAAGAGTACATGGCGCACGGCGTCACTATCAGCGCCGGATCGCGGCATGCGATTTAAAAAAAGAATTCAGCCGTGTATCGGCGAGCGACGCCGAGCCCAGTGAGGATGCAGATGCTTTGCCTCTGCGTACCTCTGCGCCCTCCGTGGTTCA
>DATJTR010000136.1:0-8708 GCA_035503215.1 Pirellulales bacterium | reverse complement strand
GGTGTTGCTGCGGCCGCCGATGCGGTTCATGGCGATGGCCAACGTCTCGTGCGCTTCGCGCGAGATCGAGCCGTACGACATGGCCCCGGTGGCAAAGCGTTTGACGATTTCGCGGGCCGGCTCGACCTCTTCCAGCGGAATGCTCCGCTCCGACCAGCGGAAATCCAACAATCCGCGGAGCGTGAGCAACTGCCGCTGTTGTTCGTCGATCAACTGGCAGAACTTGCGGAATTCCTCTCGACTGTTGATCCGCGTGGATTGCTGCAGCTTCGCGATTACCTCGGGGGTGAAGATGTGCGCTTCCCCCTTGCGACGCCATTGATATTGGCCGCCTACGTCGAGATCGAGCGTTTCGGGCACATGGTTCCGCGGCCAGGCATGTTCGTGGCGGGAAAGGGCTTCTTCGGCAATCGCTTCCAGCCCCACGCCTTCGATGCGGCTGGGGGTCCAGGTGAAGTATTCGTCGACGAAATCGCTGGCCAGGCCGATGGCCTCGAAGATCTGCGCGCCGCGGTAGCTTTGCTGCGTGGAGATGCCCATCTTCGACATCACCTTCAGGAGGCCCTTGCCGATGGCCTTGATGTAGTTCTTCTCCAGCTTCTCGTAAGTGTATTTGTCGGGGATGAAGCCGCTGGCGAGCAGGTCGCCGAGCGTGGCAAACGCCAGGTAAGGGTTGACGGCACCGGCGCCATAGCCGGTGAGCAGGGCAAAGTGGTGCACCTCGCGGGCTTCGCCCGTTTCGATCACCAGGCCGCAACGCGTGCGGCTTTCCTCACGCACCAGGTGATGGTGCACGCCCGAGGTGGCCAGCAGGGCCGGAATCGGCACCAGTTCTTCACTCACGCCGCGGTCGGATAGGACCAGGATCGTGGCCCCTTCGGCGATGGCCTGCGAGGCTTCGCGGCGCAGCTCTTCCAGTCGGCGTTTGAGGCCGGCGGCCCCTTCCTTGAGCGGGAAAAGCATCGACAGCGTGCGGCACTTGAGCGGGCCGGAGTCGATTTGCTTGAGCCGGGCCAGGTCGGGGTTGGTGAGAATCGGCTGATCGAGCCGCAGCAAGGCACACTGCTGGGCCGTTTCGTCCAGCAGGTTGCCTTCGGAGCCGATCGTGGTGACCAGCGAGGTGATGATCTCCTCGCGGATCGCGTCGAGCGGCGGATTGGTGACCTGGGCAAAAAGCTGCTTGAAATAGTTGTAGAGCAGTTGCGGCCGATCGGAGAGGACGGCCAGCGGCGTGTCGTTCCCCATCGAGCCGATCGCTTCGGCGGCATCGATCGCCATCGGCTGCATGAGAATGCGCAGATCTTCCAGCGAATAGCCGAACGCCCGCTGCAGGGTGAGCAGCGGCCCGTCCAAGTGGCCGTTCACCGGGGCGATCGGCGGCAGATCGTCGAGCCGGCGCTGATTCTCGCGAATCCACTGCCGATAGGGGCGGCGGGCGGCCAGCGAGCGTTTGACCTCTTCGTCGCCAATGATTCGCCCGGCGACGGTGTCAACCAGGAACATCCGGCCCGGGCGCAAGCGGCCCTTGGCCACGACTTCGCCCGGCGGAATGTCGAGCACACCCGCTTCGGAGGCCATGACGACCAGGCCGCCGCGGGTGACCCAATAGCGCCCCGGCCGCAGGCCGTTGCGGTCGAGCACGGCCCCCATCACGCTGCCGTCGGTAAAGGCCATGGCGGCCGGTCCGTCCCAGGGCTCGATGAGGCAGGCCTGGTACTCGTAATAGGCTTTCAGGTCGTCGGGCATCGTTTCGTGGTTTTGCCACGGCTCGGGCACCAGCATCGACATGGCCTGGGGCAGCGAGCGGCCGGTGAGCACGAGCAGTTCCAACGCGTTGTCGAACACGGCCGAGTCGCTCGCCCCGCGGACGCAGACCGGACAGATCTTCTTGATGTCGGGGCCATAGACCGGATGGGCCAGCAAGCTTTCGCGGGCGTGCATCCAGTTGACGTTCCCCTTGAGCGTGTTGATTTCGCCGTTGTGGGCCATGAAGCGGAACGGATGCGCCAGGTCCCACGTGGGAAACGTGTTCGTGCTGTAGCGCTGATGGACCAGGGCCAGGGCCGACACGAACCGCTCGTCGGCCAGGTCGTGATAGAAACGCTCGACCTGATCGGCCAGGAGCAATCCCTTGTAGATGATCGTCCGCGACGACAGGCTGGGGACGTAGCAGTATTGCTTTTGCTCCAACTCGCTCGAACGGACGTCAACCTCGAATCGCTTGCGAATGACGTACAGCTTCCACTCGAACATTTCGGCCGAAGTTTGCTTGCCGCGGGCGATGAAGACCTGGCGGATAAACGGTTCCACGTCGCGCGCCGTGCGGCCCAGCACGGCGTTGTCGACCGGCACGTCGCGCCAGCCAAGCACCGTTTGTCCCTCGTCGGCCACGATCGTTTCCAGCCGCTCTTCGCACCAACGGCGTTCGCCGGCCGTGCGGGGGAGGAAAATCGGACCAATGCCGTAGCTGCCGACGGGGGGCAATTCGAAACCGGCCTCGGCCGCTTTGGCGGCGAAGAACTCGTGCGGCAGTTGGGTCAAAATGCCCGCCCCGTCGCCGGTCAAGGGATCGCAACCGCAGGCGCCGCGATGGGTCAGATTGACCAGAATCTCCAAGCCGGAGCGGACGAGCGCGTGGCTCTTCTCGCCTTGGATGTTGACGACGAAACCGACGCCGCAGGCGTCGTGTTCTTGCGCGGGATCGTACATGCCCTGCCGCGGCGGCAAGCCGAGGGCACGCGCCGGCGCGATATCGTCAGCCGGGCGGAGCGGAGACTGAGCGTGGTTGTCCTGAAATCGTGTCATCGTGGATCCCTCACTTCGCTTTGACGCGGCCGGCGGTCGCGACCGCGGGCATTTTGCGCTGACTGCCATTACCACCCGACGAACCGCCACTCGACAAATTGCCGCCCGGGGAGGCGTGCTCGTCCGCCGTGTGCTCGCCTGCCGAGTTGCCGTGGCCGTTCCCATCGACAGCCCCGTTGGGCGCCGGGTGCTGACTGTTGCCGTTCGTTTCCGCGTGGGGGGGAATGCCGTCGTCGGCACGCCCCGCGGAGTCGGCCGGCGTGCTGATTTGAGTTGCTTCGCTGTGGTGATTGCCTTCGCTGTGATGATTGGCTTCGCTTTGCAACAAATCGATGAACCGCCGAGTGGTGCTCGACAGCTCTTTGCCGCGGCGATGGATGATGCCTAGCGGCCGCACCAGTTCGTCAGTCGCCAGGGGCACGGCCACCAAGGTGCCGCCGGCCACTTCGGCGGCCACGGCGGGCTGGGGCAGAATCGAGACTCCGGCGCCGATTTCGACGGCCCGCTTCATCGTCTCGACGTTGTCGAACTCCATCACCACGCGGACTTCGACGTCGTGCAGCTGCAGCACACGATCCAGTTCGCGGCGGATCACCAGGTCGGAATCGAAGCCGATGAAGTTCTCGTCCTGCAGCGATTCAAGCTCGACCGATTTGAAAGCGGCCAAAGGATGCTTGGCCGGGCAGACCAGCACCATGGGTTCTTCGCGCCACGACATCGCCTCGACCGAGCGACTGGCGCGGGGATAGCTGACCAGGCCGATATCGGCCTGATCCTTTTCGATCGCCTCGTAGACCCGATGGGGATGCTGATACTCCAGGCGGACATTGGCCTTGGGATATTGGCTGAGGAATCGCTGCAGATAGTGGTTCATCAGGTGCAAGCCGACCGAGTAGATCGACACCACCCGCACCCGGCCGGCCACTTCTTCGTGCAAGGTGCGGACCTGATCCTCCAGGGCGTCGTAGCGCTGGACGAGCTTGCGGCAGCCTTCGTAATAGGTTTCCCCCTCGGGGGTGAGCATGAAGGGGCGTTTCGAGCGGTCGATCAATTTCACTCCCAGCCGCTGTTCGAGCTGATGCACGACCTGGCTGGCCCCGGACTGCGAAATGCCGTTTTCGTCGGCCGCCCGGGAGAAGCTTCTCCAGCCGACGACATCGCAGAAGACCTTCAAACCTTTGATATGCATGGCAAACCTTTGATATGCATGGCAGTCGGCCGGCTGGGAATGAATGAAGAAATCGAATGAAATGCCGCTCTAGGATTCAAATCGAAGATGTTAACTTAAGCCTGGCGATATCTGTCGTCAAGCAGTTTTCCGGGGATCGGTTTTGAGATTTTTTCCCGCTTTAAGGCCGGGACGGGCCGTGTCGGCGATGTCGCAACCCTCTTCCGAATATGGATTTAACAAAAAAAATTCGATCGCACACGAATTATGTGGTTGATTAACTTTTCTGTTGGTCCGGGTTATATGGCTTATGAATCAGGCTGATTCAAAAGCTCTGCTAGCAGGTGGCTGATCGAATCTGGGCGCAGTGGGCCGCTGGTATCTTGGGGGGAGTGCCGGAGACAGGCGGCAGGCCAAGAGAAAGGACTAGCGCTGCGGACCAAGCGGCCGGAGGTCGGCCGACGCCATGGTCGGGGGCTGCCCGAGGGCGACGAACAACCGGAACTGGCTCTGGTCGTAAGCGATGACGGAAGTGACCATCGTCTGTCGCGCGGCGATGGCCCGAGTAAGGTTGTCGAGGAGTTCGAGGGGCAAACCCTCGCCCCCCCGAATCCGCAGAAATTCCTCGCGAAAGCCGTCCTCAGCCTCGACCAAGCGCCGGGCGGAAACATCGATCTGGACCCGGGCCGCCTCGCTCTGGGCAAAGGCCTCGGCGACCTCGCGTCGCACCTGGTTCACGGTCCTTGTCCGCTCCCAGCTGGCTTGACCGGTTTGCGCCCGCCGGCCATGGGCGCGGGCCACGTTGCCAGCGCCGAAGTTTTGGAGCGTCCAGTAGGCGACGGCGTCGAAATCGGTGCGTCCGGCAAAATCGCCGAAGATCGGAACGGAAACGTCGCCGCCGCCCCCGAACGAGCCGGCACTGAAGCCCAAGGAGATCGTCGGGAAGAACGGTCGCGAGCGTTCCTGCCGCAAGCGGGTTTCGACTTCGGCCAACTGTGCCGAGCGCGCGGCGACCTCGGGGCGCTGGCGCAGGCCGATCTCCATGAGTTGCTCTGGCGATAAACCAGGATCGACCAACTGGAGCGTTGGAATCGGTCCGCCGACCGTTTGCAACCGCACCGACGGATCGAGCGTGAGGAGGCGGGCCAAGTTGGCAGCGCTCACCCCCACCCGTTCCAGGGCGGTTTGCACTTGCGCATCGATCAGCCGGGCTTCGGCCTTGGCGCGGTTGGCGTCCGCTTGGCGGCCTTGATGCACTTCGGCGAAGCGGGCTGCCACGCGAACAAAAGCGGCGGCGTCGATTTGCGATCGCCGCAAGACTTCGAGCTGGGCCTCGGCGGCCAGCAAATCGAGATACGCGACGCTGACGTCCAGCAAGATTGAGTTAAAAGTGGCGCGGGCCTCGAAATTGCGTGCCGTCACCTGCTGGCGGGCCGCGAGCGGCTCGAAAATGGCATCGCCGACGTGCCCGATGATGCGGACCGCCGGAATGGCGATTGTCTGGCTGCCGAGCGCTCCCCCCGCTCCGCCGCCGAAGTAAGCCGATTGCTGTGCCGACCAGAGCATCGAACCGTCGTTTTGTTGCACGTTGCCGGTGTGCTGGTGATAACTTGCCCCGCCGGTCAAGCTGGGCAGCAATAAGACGCGGGCACTTTCCTGCCGCGCCAGGCTTTCCGCAATCGCCTGGCGAGCAATGCCAATGTTCGGGTTGGCCCGATCCGCCAATTGGAGCGCCGTCAGCAGATCGAGGCGATAGGTGTCGCCCGGCGGCAGGGAAGGGAGTCGTGGGTCGCCGGGCGGCCCAGGGTCTGGCGCCGGCGCATCGACTTCGGGCAAGTGCTCGATTGCCGGCCGGTCGTCAGGTGGTCCTTCCGGCAGCCAGGCGTCGGCGGTCTCGGCGCTCGGCAGACCGGCGGGACTTTCCCCCTGCTCAACAGCGGCCGCAGGAGGCGATTGCGCCAGCAGCCGATGCGCGAACGGAGCGGCCCCGCACGTCAGAGCGGCGACGAGCACCAGCCCAGTCGATTTGACGAAGGCGGCAGGCAAGGGGGGCATGCACTCCGAACGGCGGCAGCATGGCAAGCAATTCTGTGCGCTGAGCGGAACGGCTTTATGAGGCCGGCGCCGCCGCGGCGGCCTAGGGTTTTAATGTGGCAGGAGGATCGGCGTCGGCCGGCGGCGGGGTAGCCTTGACCGGTTGGGCCAGGCTGGCGGCGGGGGGCTGGCCTAGCGCCACGTACAGTTCGAACTGGGCGCGATTGAAGTCGATGATCGCGTTCAAGTAATCGGTGCGGGCGCGGGCCAACAGCCGGAGACTGTTGAGCACTTCGATCGGCAAGCCTTCCTGCCCGCGAATCCGCGCCAAGTCTTCGGTGAAGGCGTGCTGCGCCGCGACCACGGCCTCTTCCGTGATGCCGATCTGAAGGAACCGCGCCTGCACGCGAGCGTGGGCAGCGGCCACTTCATTGCGAACCTGATTGAGCACCGCCACCTGTTGCAGATTCGAGGTGTTGAAGCGGGCCGTGGCTCCTCGGATCAGGGCATGATTACCGACCGCCAGGTTTTGCAGCGTCCAATACGTGACGGCGTCGAGGTCGGTACGGCCGCCAAAATCGCCGAATGCGGGGGTCACCAGGTTGCTGCCACCACCGTAGGTGCCGGCGCTGAAGGCCATGATGACGTTGGGCGAAAATGGCAACAGCTTGGAGGCATTGAGTTCGAGCAACGCCCGGCGGATGGCTGCCTGCCGCTCGGCCAGCTCGGGCCGGCCCAGCATGGCGGTGGCAATCAATTGGGGCAGCGCGATCGTGTCGGGCACGATCGCTTCGGGAACCACGTATTGATCCGCCGGCTGCAAGCGGAGCGCGGGGCTGAGATTCAAGAGTGCCGCCAGCCGCGCGGCCACGACCAGCACGTCGGCTTCGAATTGCACCAGCTCGGTTTCGCGCTGCCGCAACTCGGTGGCGGCTCGATCGGCGTCGGCCTTGCGCCCCAAGCCACTGGCGGCGTAATTGGCGGTCAGCCGGGCCACCTCGCGGGCGCCGTCGCGAATGTCCATGATGATCAGGCGCAGCTCCGCGGCTCGCAGCAGGTCCAAATAGGCGACGGTGATTTGCAGCAACATGTCGTTGCGCATCGCCAGCCTGGCAAACTCCTGCTGCTTGACCATTTGCCGCGATTGCAGATAGCCGAATACGGTCTGCGAAACGTTCAGATTCCACAAAACCCCCGGAATCTGCACCGTACCCGATCCCACGGCCAACGCGCCGGCGCCGGCGTAGAGCGAACTGCGGTTCACCGCCAGGATGCTGCCGTTGACTTGCTGCAGGTTGCCGGTGTGGTTGTCGTAGCCGGTGCCACCATTCAGAGAGGGAAGGATTTGGGCGGCGGCGAGTTGCCGGGCGGCGACGGCTTCGGCCACGCGCTGCGCCGCGATGCGGATCTGCGGATTCTCCACTCCGCCCAGCCGCAGCGCGGTATTCAGATCGATCGGTGAGACGTCGCCCCTCAGCAACGTGGGAACTTTGCCCGACAAATCGGCGCCGACTCGCCGCCCCGCCACCGGCTCGGGCGGCCGACTCGAAGCGGCTTGCGGGGCCGATTCCTCGGGGAACGCCGGAAGGGGCTCGGGCAAACTCTCGTTGGGCGAAGGCGAAGCGGTGATCGCGGGGGATTCACCCGCCGGCGCGGCCGAGGGCTCGGCGCGGGCCGCCGGCCCGGCGAGTGCCAAACCGAGCATCGTTGCGAGAAGGTGAACGACGGCGGGTCGCCTCATCAACGGAATCCCTTCCCCTTGACCGGTTGTCGCCGCCGTTAGAATTGCCCAATACAGGTGTCATCGGACCCGTGGAAAATTGAACTCTTGCTGAAGCCAAAATGCCTGCTAAAATTGTTAGGGAATTGTTAGGGCAGCGGCGACAGAGTTTACGCAGGCGGAACACTGTTACCATAACCCCAGTGTGCGAGGTGGTTTCCGGCAGGCCACCTCAGCGGGGACACGGCCCCTCTCAGGAGGGGAAATCGGTGCCTAGCCTCGTTGCCGGCACGCCCCCGAAAAACATCCCTCCAGCCGATTGCCTTCGCCCCGGGTGTTCCTGGTTGACCTTCGCGTCGCAAGCGCGCCGCGCCCGTCGGCCCGTTGATAGTGATTCGCGATCCAATTTTTTTGGGGTCGCCTCCGGCCAACCGGCAGCGGCGTAAGCCGCGTTTGGGCCCGA
The DNA here is from genome assembly GCA_035503215.1 of Pirellulales bacterium. GTDB lineage: Bacteria > Planctomycetota > Planctomycetia > Pirellulales > PALSA-1355 > DATJTR01. The sequence goes on along the minus strand of DATJTR010000136.1, from coordinate 518 downwards.
ACGAAAGTAAGCCGCCAGCGCGCGATTGAGGAGCAGACATGATGAGACTTGGCCGGATCCGTCGATGGCAATTGGCGGTCGTTACGAGCGGAGCGATTCTGTTGGCGTTCTTGTCCTTCAGGTTGATCCAGCAGGGACCACCGACGGTGCTGGCCGGCGATTCGGCGGCGGAACGGCCGGCCGATAACACGCCAGGCTCGGCCACCCAATCGCAGTTGGAAGTGCTGGTCGCCAGGCCCGAAACAGGCGGCCTCCAGCGATCGACCACGCTGCCCGGAACGGTGATCGCATTTGAGTCGGCGCAGCTTTACGCCAAGGTGTCGGGCTATTTGAGATCGCAGGCGGTGGATATCGGCGACACGGTTCAACGGGGCCAGGTACTGGCCGAAATCGATTCGCCGGAGACGCTCAAGGCGTTGGATCAGGCCAAAGCCGCCCAGGACCAGGCCGAAGCGCAGGTGAGCCAGGCGGACGCTCGGATCACGACCGCCGCAGCCGACGAGGAGGCGGCGGTGGCC
>DATJTR010000135.1:0-3499 GCA_035503215.1 Pirellulales bacterium | reverse complement strand
GTCCTAGATTTGCGAGGCTTAATTCCGCCCACGCCGATCGACCGTGGCATGTCAGCCCGAGTTCGACGCCCAGCGGAACGCATCTGACGCGAGGGAATAGATCATGTCGCCATTGCTAGAGTCGCCGCTGCCCACTTTCCTTGATCGCCGCAGCCCCGAAACGGCCATCGGCGTTCCCACTCGCGAGCGCCGGCAATTCACCAATAGCCATGATGAACTCTCGCCGCCGGCTCGCGAGCTGGCCCAGGCAATCGACGCTTACAAGCTGCGCAATCGGCGTCGTTTCATTACCTACGAAGAGATGCTCACGGTCATTCAATCGCTGGGCTATCACAAGAGCGAAGACGGTTTAACCTAAGCAGCCGTCGCTGCGGTTAAGTCGGCCGTGGTCTCATCGACCGTCATTCTTCGCCAGTTCCCATTGCCGCCGGAGCGGGATGATGCGTTCCGCGCGGAGCTGCTTCGGCTTCTTCCACCGCCGCGGCCGTGCCGAGCTGCCCATAGCGGCGTAACTGCGTGCAAACGGTTGTGACCACGGCCGCCACCACGAGCGTGCCCAGGCCGCCGGAAACGACGGAAAACTGGAGCGAGGTGAAATTGGCGACGAACCCCGACTCGGCGGTTCCCAGTGCGTTCGACGCCCCAATGAACATGCCGTTGACGGCCGAAACGCGGCCGCGCATCTTGTCGGGCGTGAGCATTTGCACCACCGTGTGCCGAACGATCACGCTGATATTGTCCGCAGCGCCAGTGCAAAACAGCATCAACCACGACAGGTAGTAATTGCGCGACAATCCGAACACGATCGTCGCCAGCCCAAAGGCCGTCACCGCCAGCAGCAAATCGCGACCCGCACGGCGCAAGGGGGGACGATGGGCGAGGTAAATCGCCATGGCCATCGCTCCCACGGCGGGGGCCGCATCGAGAAAACCCAAGTGGGTCGTGTCGACGTGCAGGATCGTCTCGGTATAGGCCGGCAATAACGACGTGGCCCCACCCAAGAGGACGGCGAACAAATCGAGCGCCAGCGCGGGCAAGATGATCGGATGCTGCCAGACGAACGAGAAGCCCGCGATCAGCGATCGAACGGTGACGTCGGTCGAGTGGTCCGGCCTGGGAATTCCGCGCAGCGAGAGCATGATCGCCGCGTAAGCGAACGTCAGAATCGCGGTCAGCAGGTAGACGATCGCGGCGCTTTCTGTCTGCGCAATCAAGAAACCGCCCAGCGCCGGCCCCAACACCGACGAAAGTTGAAAACCGGTCATGCTCCAACTCACGGCGCCGGAAAACAATTCACGCGGGACGACTTGCGGCAATAGGGCCGATTTGGCCGGCTGATGAAACGCCCTGCCGACGCCAATCAAAAACAGACTGCCGTACAAGAATTCGAGCGGCAATCGCCAAACCGAGACGGCCAGCAAGGCCAGCGAACCGAGGCCAGCCAGCGTCATCGACGTGGCAATCACCTTGCGGCGTGGAAAGCGATCGGCCACGTGGCCGGCGACGATTGCCAATACGACGACCGGCACGACTTCCACCAGGCCGACCATCCCGGTCGCGGCATTCGAGCCGGTGCGCTTGAAGATTTCCCACAGCACCGCGATCGACTGCATGTTCATGCCGACGTTCGCCAGCACGCTGCTCCCCAAAAAGAGCTGGAAATTGGCGATCCGCAAACTGGCGTAGGGATCGAGCCGGGGGGCGGGGGGATCAACCGGTGCGTTCATGCCAACATATTACGGGCGGGGGCGAGTCGGGGCCACGAAGTCGCGGGGCCGACGGGCAGCGTTGGGCTGGCAAACGGCCGCGGGCGGCGTGCCATGCCTAAATGCCCTACCGACAGAGGAGGTTCGCTGGCGGCAAATGGTTCGCGGCCGGCGCGGTGCCGGACCTCGGCAAACCGCCGTCGTCGCCGTCACGTCGAAACGGCCACGGCCGAAGTCTCCATGCGATTCTCGGCCAATGTCGTGTCGAGCGTCAGCCGAATGGTCACGCTCCAGCGGCCATCGGCATCGGGCTGCACGATCCAATGCGGCTCGACGACGACCGATTGGTGGACCAATTCGAATCCCCCTTCCGATTGGCTGACCGTCTCAACCGGGAAGGTCCAGACACCACTGGGGCGCGATAGCTCCAGCGAAACGTCGATCCCCAGCCATTCGTCGACCAGGCCCAGTTGAACCGCGTCCTCAAGATCGAGCTGCGCTCCCAACTGCCCAAGCCGCTGCCGGCCGCCGCCATAAAAAAAGCGGTCGTCGGCACCGGAAGGCAAACCGGCGAAATTGAACTCCACGCCAAAGTGCAGCGGCTCGCCAGGCACCAGGCCTTCGAGCAGGTAGCCGATTTCCAGGCTCGCGCTGCCCGCCACCAAGGTGACGGCCTTGGTGATTCTTACGGGCAGTTCGCCGGCGGTTCCTTGCGCAGAGAGTTGCACCTGCATGCGTTTGGGATTGCGGCGCAGGCGGGCGTCGTATTGCCGAGTCAGGAAATCACCGCGTTCGGTCACCTCACCCTTGGCCAACGCGGCGAGCGAGACTTGCGGGTCGTAAAAGTGATCGACCAGGCTCTTACGCGGGTGTGCATCGTACTGCAGTCGGGCATCCAATCCCGACTGCTTGAAGATCACTTTGTCGCTCACGCCGGCCACATCGTTCAAACCCTCGGTACCGGCCAGCACCTTGCGGTGATAGGCTTCGGGGCGGCGCGTGAGCGTGGCCAATAGATTGTGGCAGATCGAACGCACGTCGAGCTCGTATAGCTGGCCTCCGCGGGCCGGGGCCAATAGGGCCACCAGGCGGTTGCTGGCCAGTTGTACCTCTTGCCGGCCGTCGAGATTGAAGTCGGCAGCGGAAATCGAAACCCAAGGCTCCGTGCGGCCGGTGGCCCGATCGAGCAAGTTATCGGCGGCGATGAGCTGGTTGTAGACGGCGTTGCGCAAATGGGGCAGATAAACGCCGCCAAATGCCCCGTGCCAATAGCTGCAGTTGCACTGGCTGCGATACAGCGCCTTGCGAGCGTGCTCGACCAGTTCCGGGTTGACGATCCGCTCGCCCGAAGCGTCGCCATTGGCGACGTCCGACGCCGCGCTGCCTTCCAGCAACGCCTGGAGCCGGTTGCTGACCATCATCATACGGGCGTACATTTCGCCCGTTTCGGGATACTTGATCTTGAAGTTGCGCCAGAAGCCGCCGCGCACGAATCGGGCGATTCGTGGCCAGCGTGGGTCGTGCTCCAATTCGCGCCGCACGTGGACGTATTCGGAAAGCTGCTCCGTCGGCAACACCCACTCGGTCATCTCGCGGTAGCTTCCCTCGGGCAAATAAATCTTGCCCACCGGCGGCACCGTATCGAGCACTTCGCCCGGAGTGGTCGTCTGAATCCAACTTTCGTGCTGCATCAAGAGGTCGAAAAAGCGGGTCAGCCAGCCATCGTCATAGACATGTTTTTTCGTTTCGGGCCATGCCCCCAGCTTTTCACCGTCGTCGCCGAACAGCGCCAC
>DATJTR010000134.1:0-5447 GCA_035503215.1 Pirellulales bacterium | reverse complement strand
ACCTCGGGCAGCACGCACTGCGGAATCGGCTCGCGGGCGATGGCAAAGGCGGTGGCATGGGGCGGATGGCAGTGGACCACGCTTTTCACCTCGGGCCGCTCCTTCATGATCGCCAGGTGGAGCAGGATTTCGCTGGTCCGCTTCCGCTTGCCAGAAAGCTGTTTGCCTTCCATGTCGACGATGCACAGATCGTCGGGCTTGATGAAGCCCTTGCAGATCATCGTCGGCGTGCAAAGAACCTGGTTCTCGCTCAAGCGAAACGAGATGTTTCCGTCGTTGCCCGCGGCAAAGCCTTTGGCGTAGATACGCCGGCCGATGTCGCAGATCTCTTCTTTCAGGCTGTGTAGGTTCATAAGTTCCTCGGGTGGGCAAGGTTTCTAAATCAGGATGGATTGTCTGGCGGCACGGGGCCGATTTGGATGGCGTCGAGCAGGGCGGCGTTGTACGCGTCGATCGGCTTCGTATTGGGATAAAAAGGCTGCGTGGCCTCGGCCCCTTCGGTGAACGCGACGACGTCTCCCATGCCGGTACCGAGATCGTCGTAGACCACGAGCGGTTCGGTCTCGGCGGCCGAGCGGCCCAACAGGTTGTCGAGCGACAACGGGACCACCAGGCGGTAGCTGCCGCCCGTCAGGCTCGCGTGGCAGCGGCTGAGCGTGACGGTGCCGATGGTCTTGCCGATTCGCATGGTCTTCGTTTCGAAAAAGTTTCTGTTCGCGGCGATCGGAAAGGCCAGATCAACCGAGTTGTGCTTTCAAATGCTCAGGACAGTGGACCGCGCCGGCTTGCAAAAACTGCTTCACCATCTGCCCTAGCTGAAACAAGCTGCGCCGGGCCGGATCGATCACGAGCAGATTCATTCCCAAACTTGCGGCGGCGGCGGCCACCTCGTCGCGGTCGTGGGCCACGGCCGCCCGCACGCCAGGACGGCGATTGGCCAGGCAGCAGGCAACGGTCGGCTGGCCGCTGAGCAGCAGGCCGCGCCGCCCGTCTTTCACCACCGCATCGCAGAGTTCGACGACTACCGTGCTCATGCCCGTCTTTGCCAATCGTTCGATGTTCGAGGCCAGCGGCGCGACCGACCGCAGCAAGGCGGCCGGATCGACCGCCGTGTCGCACACCGCCACGGTCAGCGTCGGCTTGCCGGCAATCGCCGTTTGGGCCGAGCGGCTGAGCGTGATGTTGTGCTGTTTCAGTAAATCTCGGGCGGCCGGGGTGACGACCGCTTTTCTTCCCACCACCACGCGCTGCACGCCCGACAATCGGTCGGCCAAGGTCGCCACGCTGATCACCGCCGGTTCGAGCACGAGCTGTGCCGGCGCCGCGGCCGCCGCGCTCTTCTCGCTTGGCCGCTGCGAGGCGAGCCGGGCGAGGACTTCGCGGACGATCGAGTCGACGAGCTTTGGGTCGCTCAGGCGAGCATCGTGCGTTTTCCCCTCGGTGTTTGCCATAATCTCGGTCATTGACCGTCCGCGATCCCCATGACGGCCCAGCGGACTGGAGTCGTTTCATCTTTCAGCAGCGCGCGTGTGCTACGGCCGTCGCTGGTCAAGAGGACATGGTCCCCCCTCCCTGCCCCGAGCCAATCGACCGCGATGATCGGTTCGCCGTCGACGGTTCGGCCGTCGGCCCCGTAGAACTGCACGACGAGCAGCTTCGTTCCTTGCATCGAGCGATGCTTGAACGTCGCGGTCGCGGTTCCGACAACAAGGCCAACTTGCATAACGCCTGCCGATTTCTGGTTTCGATCCAAAGTTCTTTCCGCCAGGCACGCCTCTGCGGCCGCGGCCGGCTGCGCAACTTACTTGCCCAAAATCCGCAAATCGTCGATCAACGAGCAGCGGCGCTCGCGGGTGAACGTGAGCGGCGTGGTCACTCCTTCGCCGGTCGGCGTGGCGATCGAGAAGGAGAGATAGCCTTCGCCTCCTAAACCCAGCGACGACATGCAGGGCCCGTTCTTGACGAACAGGGTAGTGTCCATCGCTCGGCCCATCTTGGTCATGTTGCGGACGTTGTTCGAATGGATGATGCTCGTGTGGCGGAAGCCGTGCTCGGCCCGCTTGGCCTTTTCGATCGCCTCGTCGACGTTGCGGACGCGGACGAACGGCAAGAACGGCATCATTTGTTCCACGGGGACGAAAGGATTGCCTTCGTCGGTTTCGCCGAAGACTAGCTCGACCGAGTTAGGAATCGTCTTGCCCGCGGCGGCCGCCAGCTTCGACGCATCCTGACCAATGAAATCCTTGTGGGCGACGTCGTGGCGGTGTTCGCCTTCGCCGACCGTGCTGATGGCCGCCTTGGTGAGGGCCGAGATTTGGCGGTCGTTGAGCCGGACGGCGCCGGCCTTTTCCATTTCGGCCAACAAGGCATCCATGACCGAAGCGACGACGAAGACTTCCTTCTCGGCAATACAGAGCAGGTTGTTGTCGTAGGATGCGCCCTTGATCATCGCCTGAGCGGCCCGGGCGAGATCGGCCGTTTCGTCGACGACGACGGGCGGATTGCCCGGCCCGGCCACGATCGCTCGCTTGCTCGACTGCATGGCCGCTTTGGCGACAGCCGGCCCACCCGTGACGCAGATCAGCTTGATGCCGGGATGCTTGAACAGCGCCGAAGCGGTGTCGAGCGTCGGCTCGGCGATCAGCGAGATCAGGTTGTCGATTCCCAGGTCGCGGTAGATCGCCTCGTTGAACCGCCGCACCCCCTCGACCGCCACGCGTTTGCCGCTGGGATGCGGGTTGACCACCAGCGTGTTGCCGCCCGCGATCATGTTCACCGCGTTGCCGGTGATCGTGGGCAGCGAATGGGTGACGGGGGTGATGGCGCCAATCACGCCGAACGGGGCGTGCTCGATGACGGCCAGGCCGTGATCGCCGCTGAACACTTCGCTGCGCATGAACTCGATGCCCGGCGTCTTTTCGCCCAGGGTTTTGAGTTTTTCGATTTTGTGCGCCAGGCGACCGATCTTGGTTTCTTCCATTTCCATCGTGCCCAATTCGACCGATTGCTCGATCGAAATGCGGCGGATGTGATCGATGATCCGCTTGCGGTCTTCGATCGTTCGCTCGCTGAGCTGTTCGAAGGCCTCGGTGGCTGCGCGGACCGCTTCGTCGACGCAGGTAAAGATGCCGAACCGGCCGGAAAAGCCGCGGCCGTTCGTGGCCGGCGGCACGCTGCCGCCCAGTTGGGCCAGCACCTGCTCGACGACGCTGCGGACAAGTTGTTCTGTGGCTTGCATGGAAGATTCCACTGCGGGGTTTTTTGTTGCGATGATGATGGCTTAAGTGCGATGTCGGATTTCGGCGGCAGCGCGGCGCTCATGCCGCAGCCGTCTAGGCGTGCTGCTTTTCGCGGTCGAAAACACACAGTTGGTCGACATGCACCGAGTCGACGATGCCGATGATTACGCAATCGATCGGCAGATTCTTGGTTTCGGGGGTCGCCCGGGCGCTCGAGCCCTGGGTGATCAGCACGTACTCACCCTCCCCTGCCCCGACCGTGTCGACGGCGACGAACGTGCGGCCGGTGGTGACCAGCCCTTTGCGTTCGGCCGCTTCGAGCCGATAGGGCTCGACGATGAGCAACTTGTGGCCGACCATCGTGTCGACCTTTTGAGTCGCCACGACCGAACCGGTGACTTTGGCCACGAACATGTTGGATCCTTTGCCTGCTGTTTTCGGCGGACGAATGTTTTCCGTTCCGCTCGTTTACGAACCCGATTACTTGGCCGTTTCCAGGGCCTGCTTGGTTTGCCGGGCGACGACGATTTCTTCGTTCGTCGGCACCACCCAGATTTGCGTGCGGCTTCCGGCCGAACTGATCCGTGTTTCGCCCGTGGCCTGCGCGTTCAAGGCCGGGTCGAGCTGGATGCCCAGCTCTTCCAGCCCCGCACAAACCGCGGTGCGAATGTTCACCCCGTTTTCGCCGATGCCGCCGGTGAAGACGATCACGTCGGTTCCGCCCAACTCGACCAGCAGCGCTCCCAGGTAGTTGCGGATGCCGGCCACGAAGACGTCGAGCGCCAGTCGTGCCCGGGCATTGCCCTTGGCGGCGGCTTCCTCCAAATCGCGCACGTCGCCGCTGATGCCGCTCAGCCCCAACAGGCCGCTGCGTTCGGCCAGATCTTCCAACAGCGTTTCCAGCGATTTACCGGTTTTCTTGATGAGCACCGGCAGAGCAAACGGATCGAAATCGCCGGCACGGTTGTTATGGGCGAGGCCAGACTGCGGGCTCATGCCCATCGACGTGGCGATGCTCACTCCGCCCCGCGCCGCACACAACGAGTTCGAGCCGCCGAGATGGCAGGAGATGACCCGCAGGTCGCTCCGGCCAATCAACTGCGCGATTCGCTCGATGATGAAGCGATGACTCGCACCGTGAAAACCGAACCGCTTCACATGGTGCTGCTCGGCCCATTCCCAGGGAATCGGGTAATACTGGTTCCGCTCGGGAATCGACTGATGGAAGCCCGTTTCGAAGGCGGCCACCAGCGGCACCTCGGGCAGCTTCTCACGCAACAGCCGCATCGCCGCGATATACGGAGGATTGTGGGCCGGCGCGACCTTGCTCATTTCCTCCATGGCCGCGAGCACGACTTCGTCGACGATTTTCACGCCGCTCAGGCGGCCGCCATGCACTGCCTTGAATCCGATCGCCGTCACCTCGCTGGCATCCTGGAGACAACCCGTTTTCGGGTCGGTCAATTGCTCCAGCGTGCGCCGCACGGCGGCGGCGTGGTCGGGCACCGAAGCCGTCAGGTCCTGCCGCCCCTTGGCGCTTTCGACAAAGCAACGGCTTTCCGCGGCACCGATGCGTTCGATGCCGCCGCGCGCCAATTGGCGTTCGTCGGTCATGTCGAACAAGCGGTACTTGAAGCTCGTCGAACCGAGGTTGGCAACCAGAATCTTCATGGCTCTTACCCGTGCATCCTTTCTCGAGTGGGACGTGAAGTCCGCGGGGCTGGCCCAATACAGGCCCACGGCCCCTCGACTTCCGAAAGAAAACTCCGTTTACGACAGATAGGCGCCGACCAGGCCTTCGGCCGGACGGGGAATGACGTGGCTGGAGACCAGCTCGCCGACTTGCGTGGCCGCCGCGGCACCGGCTTCGACTGCCGCCCGCACGCTGCCCACGTCGCCGCGCACCACGGTGGTGACATAAGCACCGCCGATCGAGACGCGCTTGATGATTTCGACGTTGGCCGCCTTGGCCATGGCGTCGGTGGCCTCGACCAGCGCGGTGAGACCTTTGGTTTCAATCAGTCCGATGGCGTTCATTCGAGTGAAGTCCTTAAGGCTAGAGGATTTTGTAAGCCGGCAGGCGGTGCCGCCGGAAGATTCGATCGATCAATACGGAACCGTTACCCAACCGAGGCCGTCTTGGCGGCCCACTTGCCCGGCAGCACGATGTTCAAATCGTCGTGCGGGCGGGGAATGATCTGCACGGCG
>DATJTR010000133.1:0-3010 GCA_035503215.1 Pirellulales bacterium | reverse complement strand
GGACAATAGCAACTGGCCGGTGGACGTCGTGGAAACGCCCCCTGGGGCAAAAACCGATTCCTTCGCGAACTTTCGTTTTGGCAGCGCGCATGCCAGCGGGTTCAACATGGCGTTTTGCGACGGCTCGGTGCATACGATTCTTTACGAAATCGATCAAACGTTGTACGCCTTCCTGAGCAATCGGATGGATGGCAACACGATCGATTCGACGTTGCTATCTCTATACACGCAGTAGCGATCTCGCAGGTGGTGGCGGCAGAAAAGCCCTGCACCGCGGCGGTTTTCGTGCTTTGGTCTTGCGAAGGACCGCAGCGACGCTGGGGTCGCACCGAGTCGCGGGGAGTGTTTGCGCGTCGCCGGTCGCTGCCAGCCGCGTAGCCGAACGCTCGGAGAGGTTCCGGTCGCTTTGGCGCGAATGGCATCTCGTGCTCGAAGCGAGTATTTCAGGCCCGGCCGGCCGATAGGGCCGGCGAATCGCTTCCTTCCCTAGCGTGCAAGCGGGCTGAGACCGGCCGTTGTTTGAGCCGTGCCGCCAAGCGGGCCGTCGGCCGTTCGACCAGCACGTTCAAGGCGTGACCGGCCGCCAAGCTCAGTACCAGCGCCACCGCGGTCCAAACGCACGCCGCTTCGAAAGAATCTCCCGTCAGGCGATGACCGGCATGCACGACGACATGAATGACCGAATAATGGATCAGATACAAGCTGTAAGAGATCCGTCCCAAATACATCAACGGTCGCCAGCGTAGCCAGTCGGTCAAATGGCCTGCGCGGCCGACCCAGTAAATCGCCAGAGCAGCCGCCAGCGCGACGGCCACCTCGATGCCCCAACTCCACCACAGTCGGGCCGCCGTCAAACCGACGTAAGCCCAGAACAGCGTGGGAGACGTTCGTCCCTCCAAGGTCCACCAGGCCAGCGAGCCCAGGAAGAACATGCAAAAGAAGAACACGATCCAGTTCTCGAACGCATGATCGAGATTGAAAAACCAGAGCGAACTGGTTGCCAGCGGAAAGAAAACGAGCGCCAGGGCCCAGCCGCTCCCCGCGTCCTGCCGCCGGAAGGGAGTCAGCCGCTGCGCCAGGGCGAGCAGCAGGCAAAACAGCAGGTAGAACTGCATTTCGATGCAGAGCGTCCAGAATCCGGCCGAAAAGCTTTCGCCGTAACCCAGCAAATACTGCAGGTAGAACAGGTGAGCCAGTACGTAGCCGGGCGTGATCGCGTAGTCGTGCGGCGAGGGCAGTCCGGCCATCGCGGGCAGAAAATGCAGCGACAGCACCAGGCCGATCACGGTCCAATAACTGGGATCGAGCCGGATCGACCGCCGCAGCAAGAAATTGCCGAAGACCGCTGGGGTGATTTCCGCGGCGCGTAAGCTGTAGGCGATCACGAAACCCGAGATCACGAAAAACACCTGCACTCCGGCCCAGCACCATTCGTCGGTCCACCAGACCCAGGTGGGCGCGGCCTTGCTGAGCACGGCGCGCAACGGCCCATAGATGTTCAAGTGATGCAAAACGATGCCCAGCGCGGCAATTCCCCGCAGCGCATCGATAAAGCAAAACCGCGTGGAACGATCGCCCGACAGGATTTCGCCGCCAGGAGAAACACGTGCAGGATCAGACATCGCGAGACGTGCGAGTGAGGTCGGCAGCGGTCGAACGATCGCCCGCTTCGCCGACGAATGCGAAGCGAACTGGGCGTGGGGTCGAATCGTCGGCCGGGGGGAGTGCTTCCGGCCACTGGGGTCATTATCGCCGCGAGGCGGCCGATTTTCTACCGGCCGAAAAATCGCACGGCCGCGGATGACGGCAAACTTGCGCCGGCATGCCGGTTTTGCGGGCAAATGTCGGCGGAAAACAGGATTTCGGCTCGCCGAGGCGAAGCGTAGCAATTCAAATTGCCGATGAACCTCAGGGCAGGCAGGCTTGCAAGCCGAATGGCAGCACGGCGGCCGGCGCGAGACTTGGCCGATCGGGCAACCGTGCGACACGGGCCGATCGGGCAGACGCGATCGCCACAACCGCTTAGACACCAGCCGCATCGGTCGCCACGAAAAGCCGCCTTCCCGCGTTTTGCGAGAGAAGGTACATTTACTGCCTCGTTCCAAAGGTCGGCAGGATGCCGGCTTAGGCGAAGCGACAAGGAGGTTGCATCAATGCCCGCTGTCATGCAGTCGGGAGCCGTTCGTCGGCTCGTCATCAAGACGTTCGTCGATCTGGGGACTGAACACTCAGCTCTCTGGGATCTGGAAGAAACGGTGAGCATCGACGAAGGCCGAGTGGTCGCCCGCTCGTACCTGCTCGATCGCCTGTTTGCCATGTGGCTGATCGACGTGGGGATCATCCAGTTCTACGACTGCGATGGCAACATGCTCCGCACGGTCAGCCTGTATGACCCGGTTGACGCCCGCATGGCGGCCTAAGCCGACCAGAGGGACTGGGGCCGAAGGCTGGGACCGCTCCGCGGCCCTGCGCCAAACAGTTCATGGCCGCTCGCTCAATACAGTGCGAGCGCCCGGCCATAGCTGCCGTGAGCACCTTCGAGTTTGATCGGGCCGAACAAGAAAAATGCGCCGGCGGGCGGAATCTGCTCCAGGCCGATCAACGATTCGACCAGGCACAAGCCGTGCGAACCGGCCAGCCAGTAAACGTTCATGGCGTGCTCGGCGTCGACGCCCCCGAGGGTCGGTCCATCCGTGCAGATCAAGCGCACCCCCTTGTTCGCCAGATAGGCGATCACGTCGAGCTCGGGCGTCGGCCAGCCGGCGGCCTTCTTCGTCAGCGGCTCGGCCATCAATCGGCCGCCTTCGGGAAACTTCTTGAAGAAGCGGTCGCTGTATCCCGAGCGAAAGATCACCACGTCCCCGGCGGCGATCGGGCCATCTTTGCTTTCGGCCTGGCGGACGCGTTCCAGGGTGATTGCCGGCGACTTGCCCGGCTCGCCGGCTGAAGGCCCGTCCGCCAGGTCGCGCACGTCGATGACCCGCGCCGGCCCCAGCAGCTGATCGAGGGC
>DATJTR010000132.1:0-4809 GCA_035503215.1 Pirellulales bacterium | reverse complement strand
GGGTTCGCATCGGCACGAGAAGCTCGCTGGCCGCCGGACCGACCACCGCGGCCCGAGCGTCGCAGACCGTGTTCAGCGCCGATTCGTCGTAGGCGAACAGTCGGGCAGTGCCGTTCGTGGTGCCCACGGCACAACAGAGATTGATGTCGCTGGGCCGTTCGGCTTCGAAAGCATCGATTGCGGACCGGTTGGGGTCCACGTTGATTCCCCACCAGCCTCGCACGTACAGCAGATGGGTGTTCGACAAACGCCGCGGATGGTGGGCGCCGATGTCGACGTAAAAGCCACAGGTCTGCGTGCCGACGAGTTCGGCGAGCACCTGATCTTCGCCAAACTGGGCGTAGGCCGGCCGCAGGTTCTCGCGGCCGAAAGCGTGGCGGAATAGCCGCATGACCAGCCGTTGATACCTTCGCTTGGCGGCTTCTACGATTCTTCGCACCATGCTTTGCTCGCCGCTTCGTTCGCAGAACGTCCAGCCAACCTGACCCGGGAACAACATATAGCCGCGTCGCGGCCGGAACGTCAATCTCAATGCCAGCTCGGCGTGCCTTCCAGCACCCAGTTGCCTGCACTCGGCTGAAACATTCCGAGCCCCCGGGAGGTTATAATCTGCCGAATCTAGTGCGAGCCGGTCCCACGGAGCCAAGCAACTTGAATCGAACTTCTTTCACCGGTGTTGTTCTGCTGTTGTTCGGCCTCCTATGTCCCGTGGGTGTCCGTTCGGCGGCGGCCGAAGACGCCCTCGCCACACCCGTCGCAAAATGGCACCTCCTGGAGCCTTTTTGGAGTTCGCCGATCGTGTACGGCGAAAGTTCGCTGTTCGTGGTTGACGCCGATTCGCACGTCGCAACGTCGAACCTGCTGCGGCCGCCGAAGCGGGTTTTGAAGGTGGCAAGGGCCGATCGGTCGCAGACGTTCGAGGAGGGGAAGGATTATCGCGTCGAGACCGATGGCCGGCTGACAGCCCCGGCTGGCTCGCGGATTCCCGTTTTGAAGGCGGGCGACTTTTTTCCGCCCAAGGGGGCGCCGCGCAGCATCGCCGAGAGAGCCGGCGATCCAAATCGCGCCGTGCTCTTCGATAACGTCCATTGGTTTCACGACCACCAGGTTGAAATCACCTACGAGGCAGCCGCGCCCTGGAGCGGCTTTCAGCCCGCCGCGGGGGGTGGCACGCTGGGCAAAGTTCTAGGCAAGCTCGCGCGGCGCGAGCCGATTACGATCGGAGTCAGTGGCGACAGCATTTCGTTTGGCTTGAACGCTTCGGGCGTAACCGGCGCCGCACCGCACATGCCGGCGTATTCGCAGCTTTTGGCCGACCAGCTCGCGGCCACGTTCAGTGCCAAGGTGACGCTGGTCAATCGCGCGGTGAATGGTTGGGGCATCGGTCAGGGCCTGGATGATTTGGACAAGTTGCTCGCGTCGCGTCCGGACTTGGTGATTGTTGCGTATGGAATGAATCATTTTGGCGATCGCGACCCGGTGGGCTTCCGTAAAGGCGTGGCCACGATGCTCGAGCGAATCAAGGCGGCCCAGCCTGAGGCCGAAGTTCTGCTGGTTTCGCCGATGTGGGGCAACCCGGATTGGAGTCGCACGCCGGAAGATCAGTTCCAGCCGCATCGCGACGTGCTCGCGTCGCTGGTCGGGCCGCAGATTGCCATGGCCGATTTGACGACGCTCTGGCGCGACATGCGCAGGCGCAAGAGTAATGCCGATCTCACGGGAAACGGCGTGAATCACCCGAACGATTTCGGGAACCGTGTGTACGCCGCCGCCCTGTTCGGGCAATTGGTCGGGCCCGCCGCCAAATAATTCCCCGGAATCGCGTTTGGCAGGGCCAGTGCTTCCGCGCCGAAAAACGTCGATTTCGACGATTTTCAGCTCGTATCCGTTGGTTCGCCAAACCAGCCCGCGCGCGGTATGATTTCGTTTCCCGGGCAGCGGGCAGATTGTTAGCGGAAGTCCCTAGCCCGTTCGGCTTCCGACGAACTTGCGCGAAGGGACCATTCATGGCGGTGAACGTTCAAGTCGTCTTTTATAGCACCTACGGCCACGTCTACGCTTTGGCCGAGGCGGTCGCCGAAGGGGCCCGGAGCGTGCCGGGCACGATGGTCGAGGTGCTGCAAGTTGCCGAAACGCTGCCAGCGGAAGTGCTGGAAAAAATGCACGCGGTCGAAGCGCGAAAGGCGTTCGCCGCTGTTCCGATTGCCGATCCGAAACGGCTGGGAGAAGCCGACGCCATCGTACTGGGAACGCCCACGCGGTTCGGCTCGGCCACCGCACAAATGCGGGCGTTTCTCGACGCGACCGGGCAATTGTGGGCGGCCGGGGCGCTGATCGGCAAAGTGGGAAGCGCCTTCACTTCCACGGCCACGCAGCATGGCGGGCAGGAAACCACGTTGCTGACCTTGTCGACCTTTTTCTATCACCACGGAATGGTGATCGTCGGACTTCCCTACAGTGTGCCGGAGCTGAGCAACGTGGCGGAAGTGAGCGGCGGCTCTCCCTACGGCGCCTCGACGATTGCCGGCCCGAAGGGTGACCGGCGGCCGACTGCGAATGAACTGGCGGCAGCCCGCGCTCAGGGACGGCACGTGGCCCAAATCGCCGCCCGATTGAAGACCGATTAACCAATCGTTTCCAAGGAACAGTCACACCGAAAGATTCGCTGAATTCGCGTTCGATCCAGAATCATCGATTTCCAAGGAGATTCCATCGTGGCAAAGCACGAAACCAATCACAAGGTGGCCCAGGCCCTGGCAACCCCGACTGATCTCACCTCAGAAGGCATCGAAGAGATCTCGAGTGAATTGCGCAAGCTGCTGGCCGACGTGTTCGCACTGTACCTGAAGACGAAGAATTTCCACTGGCACATGAGCGGCCCGCATTTCCGTGATTACCACCTGCTGCTCGACGAGCATTCCGATCAAATCTTCGCAATGACCGACGACGTGGCCGAGCGGGCACGTAAGATCGGCGGCACGACGCTCCACTCCATCAGCGACATTACGCAGCATCAACGTTTGAAGGATAATAACGAGCCCTTCGTCGCGCCACGGGCAATGCTGAAAGAGTTGTGCGACGACAATCAAAGGCTGACCCGCTCGATGCGTGCCACCCACGCCGTTTGCGACGAGCACAACGACGTTGCCACGGCCAGCATGATCGAGAACTGGATCGACCAGACCGAGCGACGGACGTGGTTTCTCTCGGAAATCGTCCGCGAGCACTAACCGGAGCCACTTCCCGCGCCCTTGGGGTGTAGTTGGACCATCGGTCGCCGAAAGGACTCGGTTTTGATGGCCCGCGTGAACCTCCGCGCGCAGCGGTCGGCGGTAGTGCGAATTCCTGTCGCTGTCGGGGGGGTGATCTCACGGGAATCACATCGTTTGCTGACCAAGCTCTAACAATCGGGCGATATCTTGTCTGGTTTTAGTGCTCGCCAGTCTGCGAGGGGGGCCGCGCTTGCTTCGGTAGCGGGACGGCGATCGATTCCCGCACTGCTGATCCTTCGCCGCCCCCGACGCTGAATTTGTGCGTTCTTGCGCGCCAGCCGTGCATCCGATCGACTTGCAGCGTCGACTGAGAGGCCTACGGCGACCGGCCATGCGGTCGGGGCCCGTCACACATCAGTTAATGGACCGTTTCATGCCCAGAAGAATGTCAGAGTCAGTTCGTTCGCGGTCGACGAAGGCGTCGCCTGGCAGCTCAATCAGGCTGTCGATTCTCGCCCTGCGTAGTTTCTTCGGATTCGAGCGCCTCGAATCCCGTCACATGTTTTCGGCTTCGACGCTGATCAACGAGATCGACATCAACCCTCCCGGCCGTAGCGACAACCGGTACATGTATGTCGAGCTGGAAGGAACCCCTGGCGCGAGTTTGAACAACGACTATTTCGTGGCCTTCCAAAGCGGCGGCAACGCGGAGTTCGTGCAGAGCCTGTCCGGATATTCGATCGGCAGCGACGGATTGGCGGTCATCAAGAACACTACGGGCGGGTTTTCTATCCCGGCCGCCACCACTGTGATTCCCAATAACACCTTTTTCACTTCCGATGGCGATAGCGGTTTCACCCAAGACACTCTCTCGTTCTACCTCTACTCAAGCCCAAATAATCCCTTCGTGCAAGGAACCGATTACGACCAGAACAACGACGGGATTCTCGATCACCTCCCGTCGGGAGCTTCCGTTCTCGATCATATCGCGGTTCTGGAGAATTCGGGCGACTTGACGTATGGAGGCGACGTTATTCAGGACCTGGACGGCGGCGGGGCTCCGGACGCCGTCACCCGGTTCTATGGCGACACGACTCTGACCACTGCTTCCTGGTTCGGCGGTGAACTGAACGACACGGGCAACGTGGCCTCGACCACTTTGTACGACGTGACGCGTCCCGGCACGAACATGATCAACGGTTCGTACATTACCCCCGGCACGTCGAATTATCCTGGCCCGTCGAGCCCGTCGATCGCAGTAAAGAACCCCAATCCGACTTTCACGGTGGCCAGCCCGGCGAATTCGGCCGTCATCGTCGATTCCGGCCTCACCGTCACGTCGAACGATGCCAACATCACCGGCGCCACGATGTCGATCCAGTCCTATCAGTCGGGCGACCAGCTCAACTACACCACGATCGACGGGGTGACGATGAGTTCGGGCGTGCCGTCGGGCGGCAACCTGACCTACACCTTCAGCGGCAACGTGCCGGCCGCCAGCTATCAGGCCGCGCTGCGCACGGTCAGCTTCTCGACCACCAGTACAACCACCGGCACCCGCTCGATCGACGTCCAGGCCGACGACACGAATGCTTCC
>DATJTR010000131.1:0-8213 GCA_035503215.1 Pirellulales bacterium | reverse complement strand
CGAGGGACCGATCGCCAGTCCGTCGCTCGCGGGCAGCAAGAAGTAGCCGATCGCGGCGAGCGACACGGTGACCACCAGCGCCACCAGCAGCACGCTCTTTTGGCGCCAAACGGCCGGAGGATCGCTGGGGGACATCGCAGGGGCTCGCGGGCGGGCGAAATCGACTCACTTCGGGTTATTCTAACCTCGCCGGCAAGAACAACCTATGGCAAGCATGGGACCGGCCCTCGCCCGCGGGACCTTAGGCGAACGGCCGCTCCCCAATCCTAGCGATTTGTTTTAGAATCCTGCGGATGGGGGGCAGCAGCGCAGCTGCCGCAGCCGAGCAGCGAGGACACGCGCTTGAGTCTTACGGTCGACGTCAAACAAGTCATCGAACTACAGCGGCTGATGGTCGCTCGGTGGCACGACGAGCCGATCAGCCAGCCCTACGACGATTTTCTCGGGCTCGTTTGCCGGCAGCACAGTTTCAACTTCATGCTCTGGCACGAAGAAGACATCGCCCGCGACCCCGGCGCCAGCGATGGCCAGATCGCGGCGGTGAAGCGTGCGATCGACGGCTACAACCAGCAGCGCAACGACGCGATCGAAAAGATCGACGAATGGCTGGCGACGCAACTGCACATCCAAGGGGTGGTGCCTGCACCCGCGGCGCGGCTGAACACCGAGACGCCGGGGAGCGTGATCGATCGGCTGTCGATCGCGGCGCTGCGGATTTACCACATGGAAGAACAAACGGCCCGCAGCACGGCCAGCCTGGGGCACCGGGCAAAGGCCCGCTCGCGCTTGGAGGTTTTGCTGCGACAACACCACGATCTGGCGCAATCGCTGCTGGAACTGCTGGAAGATTTGTTTGCCGGCCGCAAGCGACTGGAAATCTACCGGCAGTTCAAGATGTACAACGACCCGACGCTCAACCCGCGCATTTACGGGGCGGACAAGCAGAGTTGAGCGCAGGCCACACGGGCGCTCTCTTGCGCTGGTGCCGGGGCGGCTATTTCTTGCCGACGTGCAGCACGCTGTTGTGATGCTGACCGGCGGTCTCGGCATTGCCGGGATCGGCCCGCCAACGCTTGCCATCGACGACGAACTTGTATTGATAGTCCCCCGGCTTGAGGCGGGCGGTGGTGGTGTAGCGTCCTTCGGCGTCAGGGCCGTCCATCCGCTGGCCTTCGGCCTTCCAATCGTTGAAACTGCCGGCCAGATAAACGGCGTCGGCCTTCTTGTCGGGCCGGTAGGTGAACCGGGCCTCGTAGGTGCCGTCGCCCAACGCGGTGAGCGGGGGCGAGCCGAGCGACAGATCTTGCGACATGGAGCTGATGTTCATCGTGCCGACAGCCATCTCTTGCCAGGTTTGCTCGCCCCACATGACGGTCGCCGTCGGGTCGGGGTTTGCGGGGTTATCGGCCGAATTGTCGAAAACCGCCGTGCACACGATTTCGGTGCCCGCCGGCATCGGCTTGGGTTCGACCAGATCGTACGTGTTCTGCCAATTGAAGTCGTAGCGCGGGACGTCGAGCAGCACTTCCTCGCGGCCATCGGGATAAACAGCCTCGAACCGGAACGCCTTGCCACGCAAATGCATGTGCGGCGTGACGGCGTGCACCAGCGTGTCTTCGTCAAGCTCGTAGGAAGCGACGACTTCGTGATCCTTCGCGCCGGGGGGAATGAGGAACTGGTAATTGATCGCCGCCTGAATCGTAATCTCCCGCTTCACCTTCGACGGATCGCCGAAAATGATGGCCACTTCGCTCTGGTCGGTGGTCGCGCTGCCGTTGGGCGTATAGTGCCCCTGGATCATCAATTTCGATCCGGCCGGAATCCGCCGGCAGGCGTCCTTGGCATAAATGGCCGGCGGCATGCCGGGACCGTAGCCGGCGATGAGATTCAATAGCGGCTCGCGCGGATCGACCTTGTCGCTGCCGGGTGGATGGAAGAAGAGCACCAGGTGATGCGTCACCGCGGGATTCGTCGGCCGAAGCTCCGCGGCTTGGACCCAGCGATCGGCCGGGAACTCGGCATCCAGCGTAAACGTTTGATAGGGAACCACGCCCCGGTCGGGAATCTCAAACGGCTCGGACATCTTCAGCACCAGGTCGGGCTTGGCGATCCGCCAGCCCTCGGTGAAAGCCGGCGGTTTGGGCATATCGGCCGGATCCCCTTGCGGGCAGCCGTTGCGCACCCAGGCCAGAATAATTTCTTTGTCGTCGCCGGACAAACGGGCATCGTTCAGAAAATGGCCGTATTGCGGGCTGGCGAACCACGGAGGCATGCGGCCGCCGGAGACGACCTCGGCAATCGTTTCGGCCCAAGCCGAGGCGTCGTCGTAGCTAGTCAGCGCGAAGGGGGCCACCTGCCCCGAGCGGTGACAATTGACGCAGTTCTCGTTGAAAATCGGGGCGATGTGCTTGGCATAGGTTACGTCGTTGCTAGAGACCGTGCGGTGCGCGCGGCCGATGAAACAACCGGCCGGCTTGGTCGGCGCTTGGGTAACCTCTTTCCCAGCCAAGAGCGCGTCGAGAACCTCGGCCACGTAGTTGTTGGTCGCGGCAGCACGAGAAAAGCCGACGCCATATTGATTGTCGACCATGCCGCGATAACGGATCGACCGATCGGCATCGAGCACGAAGGCGTCGGGCGTTCGCTCGGCGCCGAATTGATCCGCAACCGTACTGCCGGGATCCTTGAGGATCGGAAATGCGATCTTGTGGTCGCGCGCGTAGCGGGCGATGTCGGCCAGCGAATCCTGGGCGTTGGAGTCGATGCCGAGGAAGGCGACGCCTTTGTCTTCGTATTGGGCGGCCAATTCGGCCAAACGAGGGCCGATCAGCTTGGCCACCGGGCATTCGGTGCCTAAGAAGACCACCACGATCGCTTTCTTATCATCGAATTCATCGAACCGGCGGAGCGCGCCGAGATAATCGTGCAGCTCGAAATCGGCGATCCGCCGACCGATGGGTGACGTTTCGGCCTGCGGCGCCGCGGTTCCCAAACGACCGATCAAAAAGGGAGTGACGATCAGCCCGGCCAAGACCAACAGAGCAAGCGTATTGCGGCGCATGAACCCCTCTCCGCGCGATTCTGAATGCTAGAAACTCACCGTGAAGCGCTTCATCGGCACGTACATCGCGACGTGCCTCACACCCCGCCAAATAGACGCTTCGGCGTCGGCCTGGGCCAATCTTGAAGCCACACCCGGATTCTACACCTGGCGGAAAAACGCTGCAATTTCCCGAGGCGTTTCGCGATTCGGTTTAAAACAAAAGCGCGAATCGCGGCCACGCACCCCGCCCTAACTGCGGTCTACCGCAGCCGGCCACAGCGCGAGTACGACGAGAAAGAGGTAAACCAGATAGAGCGCAGCGGCGACTAACCAGGCACCAACGTTGCCCATCCCGTTCAGTAGGATCGCCACGAGCGCTTCAAACAAAATCAAAATCGAAATGGCAATGGCGAGAAGGATTTGGCGCCAGGCACTGGCCCAGCCTACCGTCCGTTCCAATTGGCGCTTGGCCCGATGAGCACGCAGCAGTGCGGTCGCGGGGGGAATGAAAACGACCGCCAATAGCGTTGCCAGACGACGATCGTCGAGGACAAACGCCAGAACCAGGCGCGACGAAGCTGCCAGAAGCGGCATACACCCGTCCCAGGCCAATGCGGTCCAAAGCCATTGGCGGTAGGTCAGCGGGGTCGGCGCGTCGCTCATAGGGTCAATATAGTCTGACGCCGAAGCGGCGAGCGGTCCGCTCGAGAATCCGACGGTCGCCGCACTTGGCCCTTAGGCCGAAGTGCGATCGCGGCGACGCGAGAGAATTGCGTCGCACGCCGCCGTAACGCGGGGCACATCAATCGCCAACATCGTGGCGTTGTCGGCCCCGCGACGCTCCCGGCTGGTGCCAGTCAGCCGGGCGACTTGAATCGTGACGTGCTTCCCACCGTAGGGGCCGTTGCGCTCGCCGGGCATCGGGCCGAACAGCCCGACGCAGGGAGTTCCGACGGCGGCCGCCAGATGCAGCGGGCCGGTATCGGAACTGACGAAGAGCTGCGCTCGCCGAGCCAAAGCGGCCAACTCGGTCAAACTCGTCGGCGGCGCGATTTTGGCCCAACCGCCCGAGCGGGAAACGATGCGGCGGGCAGCAGCATTTTCCGCCTCTCCTGCCCAAACCGCCAGGCTCACCAAGCCATGCACCCGACCCAGGTACTCGGCCACGGCGGCGAAACGCTCGGCCGGCCATAGCTTCGAGGGCCAACCAGCACCGGGATTGAGCAGCACGCACCGGGCAGTCGCCCCGGCCCCGGAGATAGTTTGTTCGGCCCGCTGGCCGTCCGCCGGTCGCTCGGGCAGGTTGAAACGGACGGTTTTCGGCCGGATGCCCAGCGGCGCGAGTAATTCCAGATTGCGGTCGATGACGTGCGTGGCGGTCGGCCGAACGAGCACGTTATTCAGCCAGGGGCTGATTTCGCGGCCATCGGGCGCGGCCAGGCCGATTCGCTGTCGGGCACCGCTGAGCCGGGCCGCGATCGCGCTTTTGCTCAGCCCTTGCAGGTCGATCGTCACGTCGAAGCGGCCGCGCAAGCGACGCCAGGCTTTCCAGACCGCGCGCGGATTCTTGAGCCAGCGGCGGCGGACGGCAATCACTTCGTCAAGCGCCAGATGGCCCGCAAGTAAATCGGCCCCTCGGCCTTCGACCATCCAAGACAACTGAGCCTTGGGGAGCGCGTCGCGCAGTGCGCACAGAACCGGCAGGCCATGCACGACGTCGCCGATCGCGCTCAGCCGGACGATCAAAATCCGCGGAACCGCCGTTGTTGGATCGCTAGCTGCCATCCGCCGGATGCCTCGCTTTCTGGCGGGGAATGATAGCGCAAACGGGCCGCCCGGCCCAAGGGCAGTTTCGCACGGAGGCTTTCGCCTTCTAAAGCAATTCTTCGAGCTGCTCGACGAGGCTGGCGAAATGGGCCAGGGCGGTGTCGACCGGCGCGGGCTGCTTCATGTCGACGCCGGCATCGCGCAAGAGTTCGAGTGGGAATTTCGAACAGCCTTGCTGCAGAAAATTGAGATAGGCCCCCAATTCCGGCGCTCCACCATTCAGGACTCGCTGCGAGAGGGCGATCGCCGCCGACAAGCCGGTGGCGTATTTGTAGACATAGAAGGCGCGATAGAAGTGCGGAATGCGGAAGCATTCCAGGTCCAGGTCGTCGTCAAGCGTGAAGTCGGGCCCGAAATACTTTTGCAGCAGCCCGCGGTATTCGCTTTTGAAGCGGTCGAGGGTGAGGGGTTCACCCGCCTCGGCCAGGGCGTGCGTCGCGCGTTCGAACTCGGCGAACATCGTTTGGCGGAGAATGGTGCCGCGGATGGCATCGATTTCGCGGTTGATGAGGAAGGCCCGTTCCCGCTCGTTGCTGGCCCGCTGCATCAGGTAGTGCGACAGCAACTGTTCGTTGAAGGTGCTGGCCACTTCGGCCACGAAGATCGTGTAGCTGTAGTACAAGAACGACTGATGCTTGGCCGAGAGGTAGCTGTGCATCGAATGGCCGGCTTCATGGGCCAGCGTGAAGACATGGTCGAGGACGGTCGGTTGATAGTTCATCAGGATGTAGGGGTCGCCGTCGTACGAGCCGCAACTGAAGGCGCCGCTTTGCTTGCCCTGGTTCGGATAGCGGTCGCACCAGCGGCCCGACAAGCCGGCCGCCAGGGTCGCGCAATAGTCGCTGCCCAAGGGCTCGAGGGCGGCGATCACCAGTTTGACCGCCTGGCTCCAGGTGCGACGGGCTTCTCCTTCACTGAGGATCGGCACGTAGGTGTCGTAGTGGTGGATGGTGGGCAACTGCATCTTGCGGCGGCGAAGTTCGTAGTAGCGGTAGAGCGCCGGCAGATGCCGATGGACCGAGGCGATCAGATTGTCGTAAACCGCCGCCGGCATGTCGTCGTGGAACAGCGCGGCCGATAAGGCGCTGGAGTAGCCGCGGGCTTTGGCATAATAGACGTCGCGCTGGACCGAAGCGCTGAGCGTCGCGGCCAGGGTGTTCTGATGCGCGCTGTATTGCTGATAGAACTTGTGAAACGCCTGCTTGCGAACGCTGCGTTTGGGCGAGTGCAGGAAGGCGGAGAGAGACGAGTTGCTGAGCTCGACCAGCTCGCCGCGCTCGTTCTTCACCAGGCCCCACTTCAGATCGGCGTCGGTCAATTGGCGGAAGATCTGGTTCGAGGCTTCGGACATTTCGCTCTGCATGGCCAGCAGCTTTTCGCCGTTCTTGGAGAGCGTGTGCGGTTTGTAGCGCAGCATGCGCTCGATCAGCAATCGGTATTCGGCCAGTTCCTTGGACGCCAGGAACTTGTCCATGACCGACGCTTTGATCGCCATTACCTCGGGCCGGATGAAGCTGGCCGCTTGGGCGGCCCGACTGGCGGAGTGGCGATAGCGGCCGAGCATCCGTTGGTATTGGCCGTTGGTCGCGTCTTCGGCGGTCTTGAGAAAGGCGTACGTGCCCAGCCGTTCGCCGGCACGATCGATTTCGGCGTCGAGCTTCAGGCAGGCGGCCAGCGAGCGGGCACTTTCGTCCAGCTTGCCGCGGAACTCGTCGAATTCGTCGATCCGCTTGTCCCAGTGCGTGAAGCTCGCTTCCCAGGCGGCATCGTCGGCGAACAGGCTGGCCAAATCCCAAGTGTCGGCCGCTTTCACCTGATTGCGACGCGGAAGAGCTTTGACTTTGCTTGCCGGTTTGGCTGCCGAACTGGCCATCGCTGTGGATCTCGTCTCTGGGGGTAATTAAGCGGGCAGAATGCCGACCGTTTCGCCTGCGGCGCGGCGCGAACGATAAGATGTCGTTTGTCGACCGCCAGGGCAAGCCAAGCCGGCGGATTACCAGCGGAGGATCACCGTACCCCAGGTCAAGCCGGCGCCGAAACCGCTGACCAACACCCGATCGCCCGGCCGAATGCGGCCGGCGACGAAGGCTTCGTCCAGGGCCAAGGGAATGCTGCCGGCCGACGTGTTGCCGTAGCGATCGAGATTGACGAACATTTTTTGCCGATCGATGCCCAATTGCTCGGCGGCGGCGTCGAGGATGCGAATGTTCGCCTGATGGAGCACGAACAGGTCGAGGTCGGCGATCGTCAGGCCCGCCGAATCGAGCACTGCGCGAATCGTTTCGTCGAGAATGCGGATGGCCCACTTGAACACGGCCCGACCGTCCATCCGCAGGAATTGCAGATTGGCGGCCAATCCTTCGGGGGTGCAGGCGAGCCGGGTGCCCCCCATCGGCCGAATGAGCAGCTCGGCCCCGGTGCCGTCGGCGCCGAGCGTGTACGATTCCAATCCCTGATCGGTGGCGCCGGGCCCCAACAGCACCGCGCCGGCCCCATCGCCGAAGAGGGGATAGATCTTCATGTCCTGGCGGTTGAGAATTCGCGAGTTGCAATCGGCCCCCACGACCAGCGCCCGCCGGGCCGTGCCGGCCGCGACGAACTGCGCCGCGGTCGCCATGGCATACACGAAACCGGCACAAGCGGCTTGCAAATCCATGGCCGGGGCGGAAAGCCCCAACTGCCGCTGCACCATGCAGGCCACGCTGGGGACGGGAACGTCGGGCGTGAATGTGGCCACGATCAACAGGTCGACGTCGGCCGGCGACACCTCGGCCCGAGCCAAGCAGCGCCGCGCGGCCGCGACCGCCATGTCACTCGTGGCCAGCTCGGAAGGCAGGATGCGCCGCTCGCGGATGCCGGTCCGTTGCAAGATCCACTCGGCGTCGTAGCCGAGCGTGGCCAACTCCTCGTTGTCGACGACGCAGTCGGGCACGTAGCTGCCGGTGGCCAGAACCTGCACGCCCATCAGCCGCCGCACGGGGGCGCCGCCAATCGTGGGAACGGCCGCCAGCGCAGGGGCGTTGCAGCCTGCAGCGTCCCCCTGCCAGTCCGATCGATCGCTGTTGGCCGGCTCTTCAGCCACGCGCGCCATCCCAAAACTTCCTAAAAGGGCCGAGATCCATCCTCCGCTCCTCCTGGAGCGTACCGGCCAAACGGCCCATCCTAGCGTGGTTCGTCCGGGATTTCGACCCAGCGCCGGTGTTCGTAAGACTCCAAGACGGCATCGGCGACCGTCTGTGCTAGCAATCCCTCGTAAAAACTAGGCACTGCGTCGCGCCGCTCGACGATGGCCGAAACGAATTCCCACACCAGGTCATAGCGGAAAACGGTAGCTGGCGAACCC
>DATJTR010000130.1:0-2990 GCA_035503215.1 Pirellulales bacterium | reverse complement strand
TGGCCAGCCGGCAATCCGAGGCCGACGGATCGCAGGGTCGAGCGAGATGCGAGCGCGCCGTCAGCTTAGCGTGGTTGGGCCCTATGGCGCAGGCCGGCACGGCCGCCGAAGTTCTGCCCAGCGGAAGCTGGAACCGCCCCGGCCGGCTCGGCCGCGGAAGCCGGAACTGCGCCGGCCGGGCCGGCCGCCGCCGGCACGACCGATAGAAGTTGGCCGATTGACGAGAATTCTTCGGCCAACAGGAGCAGTACGTCGTCGAGGGTCACGAGGCCGGCGAGTCGGCCGCCGTCGTCGACCACGGGCAGGTGTCGGAAGCCGTGGCGGCGCATGAGGCCCAGGGCATTCTCGATCGGCATGTCGTCCGAGGCCAGGTGGGGAAACTGCGTCATGACTTCGCCCACCGTGGTGGTGGCCGGATCGAGCCCGGCAGCCACGACTCTCACGACCACGTCGCGATCGGTCAAGATGCCGACGGGCGTTTGTCCCCGTTCGATGACGATCAGGCAGCCGCGGGCGTGCTGCCGCATTCGCTGAGCGGCCGCGAGAATGGTGGTTTTTTGATCCGTGACGTCGACTTCGCGCTGGCAAATGCTTCCGACCGACATGGCTGCACCTTGCTCCCTTCTCCTGCGTTTCGAGACGCTCGGCCGGCGGTCGCTCGCCACGTCGTCGGTTTCGCGTCGACAGGGGGAGGGCCGCCACGTCGCGAAAGGCAGGGCCTTGAAATCCGCCTATTGCCCCGTTGGGCAAGCTTGGCCCGCTTCGTCTATCTTATCGGATTGGCCAAAATCGTGCGCGCGGCGCAGCCCGCCGGCAAAAAGACGACTTTTTTCTCACGCTGGCTCGGGCCAAGATTTTCCGGCTAATAGCGATGACTACGACCCGTCGCCGCAAGGCATTAGAATGGGGGAGTTCCAATCAGGCGGGATAGCGCCGACCAACACGCGGGAATCTCGGCGATGACAAGCTCCTGGCACACGCGGCGCGCGGCAACGCTGGTCGAACTGCTCGTCGTCTTCGCGATCGTGGCGACGCTGTTCGCCCTCTTGTTGCCAGCGGTTTACTTTGCCCGCGAGTCGGCTCGCCGTGCTGGCTGCGCTGCCAATCTGCATCAGCTCGGCCTCGCCAGGAGAATGTACATCGACGCGCGCCGTGCGCCGCCACCTCCGGCCGTCGCAGGCACGGCCAGCGGCTGGGTGATCGAACTCATGCCTTTCTTCGACGAACAGGAGCTGGCCGGCCAACTCGCTGGCGGCCAGGCGCTCGACTCGCCGGCGGTGCTGGCCGCCGCGGCCCAGCGTCCGTATCTGCTCACTTGTCCCGGGGGCTACTCGGGCGACAGCAGCATCGCCGGCATCCCGGCCAGCCACTACGGTGGCGGCGGGTGGACCATCGGCGATCTACCGACCGACACCCGTTTTCCCTGGCCCGCCAGTCCCGCGGCGATGCCGTGGAACACTTTGAAGCAGGTTTCGTTTTGGGCGACGCCCCACCAGGGCGGTTTCAACGAGGGCGATGCTGAAGGCGCCGTCCACTTGGTCAAAACGGATTAGAGGGACCCTGGCCGGGCAGGCCGATCGTGGAAAAGCATCGCAACCGATGTTAGATTTTGCGGCGCAGGCCGGCACGGCCACCGAAGTATGTTCCGGCGGCAGCCGAACGAAAGCTCACTCGCCAGGTGCAGGGATGAACGATCTCGATTGGCTCGTTGGCCGCCGCTTTGTCGAACTCGTGCGCAACGAGTGCACGTGGCATCTTGTCTTCGACAATCGCGATGGTATTTCGGCCGCGTGTCTTTGGCGATTGCTGGAGGGGGGCCGGATCCGCCTAACAAGCCAGGACGACGGACATCAGTTCGGCTTGCCCGCTCCGGTCGATGCCGTCGTCGAGACGAACCAGCAGATCGCCGGCGCCACGGTTGCCGCGGTGCGGCTGGCCGCCGGAACGCTCGATCTGGAGATCACGTTCTCAACGGGCCACGCCATCCAACTTTTGCCCGACTCGGCTGGCTACGAGTCGTGGCAGGCCTGGCGCCCCGATTACCAATTCATTGCCTGCGGCGGCGGCGAGTTGGTCGTATTCGGGCCCGAAGACCGCAAGTAGACGAATCAATGATGCTGGCGATGTTCAGTCGTGTGACGTAGGCCGGCACGGCCGACGAATTTCTGTCCGGCGGTAGCCGGCACCGCCCCGGTCGGCACGACCGCCGGCTACGGCCGCTCGGCGATTTCAATGTCCTTGAACGCCACGTGCATGGGCGTGCCGGTGTGCAGTTGCAGGGCGATGATTCCCTCGCTCGCTCCTTCTCCCGGCTTCTCGGTAAAGTCGACCACCTGAAAACCATTGATCGCCATCGTGATGTGCGGGCCGTCGGCCGTGATCACATATTCGTTCCAGTCGCCGGCATGCAGATGGGGCGCGATCTTTTCTTCCGGCATCCGTTGGAGTTGGCCGCGGCCCTCTTCATCCCACAGCATGCCGGTGATCCCGGTGTCGGCGATGTCGGCCTGATAGCCGGTCACCACGTGGTCTTTGTGCAGCTTGCTGCGAAACTGCACGCCCGAGTTATGATTGCCCAGCTTGAATTTCAGCTTGAGGACGAAATTCTTATACGGCCGCGTGGTGACCAGAAACGAGTTGGTCGGAATCTTCTTCTTCTCGGTCGAGCCGATGATCACGCCATTTTCGACATGCCACAGGTCCGGATCCCCATCCCAGCCGTCGAGATTCTTGCCGTTGAAGAGTGGCACGAATTTTGGTGCGTCGGCCGCTAGAGCGAGCGAAGCACTTAAACAAACGGCTGTGATTGCGAACGACGCGGCACGCATGGCGGGATTCTCCGGGGGGTGGGATTTTTAAATGGGGATAGGCCGCCGACATTATAATCGCCTCCGGCCGCGCCCGAAGCGGGCGATCCTGGTTCCTGCTGCCGCAGGTTGCGGGGAATCGTCCTTGCAGGACTTGGCCGACGAGCACAAAGACGCCTGCTC
>DATJTR010000129.1:0-3777 GCA_035503215.1 Pirellulales bacterium | reverse complement strand
ATCACCGCCTTCCTGCTGCTCAGCCAGCGCGACAACGTGATCCTCAAACAAATCTTGCAGGATCCCCATCATCCGGCCTACTTGCCGTTGCTCGACGAACTGTTGCACAACCCGCACAGCGGCGTCGTGCGGCTGCTGCTTGGGTTTCTCGACGATGCGCGGGCCCCGTCGTGCGCGATTTCCGTGTTGGTCCGCCGCCACGACACGAAATTCGTGCGCAACCTGCTGCGGAAAATCGGCTTCAATCCTTCATCCGCCGCGGCCGCGAATCTCAAACGCATCGATGCCATCGGCTGGCTGGGTCCGGGCAACGGCTTGATCGACGGGCTGAACGATGCCGAGCAGCACAGCCTGGTACAGTTGATCCTCGCCACCTCCATGAAGCGGCTGGAAGCTTTCAAAACGATCGACTACCTGATCCGCTACGGCAAGCCGGGCGGACGCGCGGCCGCCGCCGAGGCGCTGGCCCAGTTCGGCGGCGCCGAAGCCAACGCCCTGGCCCTAGTGGCACTGGAAAGCGGCGACCCGGCGATGCAAGCCGCCATTGTGCCGCAATTGCGCCAACGCGGCATCCCCGGTGCCTTGAGCCGGCTGGTCGAACAATTGGACAGTCCCCACGAAGTCGTCCGGCAGGCAGCCCGCAAGTCGCTGGGAGAGTTCAGCGTGGAGCGGTTCCTGGCGGCCTACGACCTGCTCGACGACGACGTGCGCCGCACCACGGCGACTTTGGTTCGCAAGATCGATCCTGGGGCCATCAACACCCTGGCCGAGGAACTTCGCTCACCGAGCCGCACGCGCCGCCTGCGCGCCCTGGGAGCCGCCGGCGCCGGTGGAACCATCGTCGAGCTCGAAGCACGCGTGCTGAAACTCTTGTCCGACACCGACCACGTCGTCCGCACCGAGGCGGCCCGGGCGCTGGCCGCCTGCGACACGCCCGCCAGCCGGCGCGCCTTGCGCGAGGCTTTGCTCGACCGCAGCGTTTCGGTACAGGAAGCCGCCGAGCAAAGTTTGCGACACCTCACCGAAGGCAACGCCAAACAGGAGGAGCAAACGGCATGAACCTGCTTCACGCTACCTTGCTGTTGGCCGACCGCCATCTGTTTCACGATATGGGGGCCGGCTTCCGCGAAAAGCAACAGCGGTTCGACGCGAGCGACCTGCTGTTGTGGATCTTGCTGCCCGTCGCGTTTTTCGTCGTGGTCGGCGTGCTCGCCCGCTTACTGTCGCGGGGCGACAACCGCCAACTGTTCAACAGTCCTCGCCGATTGTTCCACGCCCTCTGTCGCGCGCACCATTTGGAGCGTCCCGAACGCTCGCTGCTGGCACAAATCGCCAAGGCCGAAGGCATCGATCAGCCTGCGCGGCTGTTTCTCGACCCCGATTGCTTTCAGCGGGCGACGATCCATCCGGCCTTGGAAGGCAAACAGTCCGCCATCGCGGCCTTGACCGATCGCCTGTTTCCCTCGGCCGCGGCGCCCTCGCCCGAAACGCCTTAGGGCGTGCGATCGTGGTGCCGCGTCAAACCGATTGGCCGCACGTTCTCGCGCGGGTCGGCACGGCGGCCGGGCGAATCAATAGACGACGTCGTTCTTGCCGCTCGGCGTGTTGCGCCGTGGCTTGAACATCCCGTTGTCCCAGCGGCGGGGAATCTCATTGGGCGGACGGGGAGGAAAGTCGCTCGGCTTGGCATCGCTGCCCAAGGGCACCGCTTTTTCGCGATCCTTGTAGCCGAGATAAGCGATCAGGTCTCCCAAACGGATGATCTTGATCGGCAATAGCTTCGACTCTTCGATCATCGCCGAGTAGTTCTTCAGATACTCGGCCGATTTGTTCGACTTTTCATTCGGCTTTTCGCCTTGCACCAGATAGTGCGTGTCGACGTTCATTTTTCCCTCGCGCGTGCCGTCGTCCTTGAGCACGGCATCGACGATCCCGCCGTTGACGGTGATCAAGTCGACGATCTTCTGCACGTCGTTCTCGCCGTCCTTATCGAGGTCCATCAGACCAACCAGCGCAAAATGCTCGGCGCGGTTTGGCTGCCACGCGGCCGAAAAGAGCTGGTCGCCGGGCATGATCGGCTTCGAAGGGTCGTCGTCCATGATGCGGGCTTCGGAGAGGTGGTCTTTCAGGATCCGTACCACCTCGACCGTTCCCTTCTTCTCGGCCCGAATCGGGTTGATTTCGTTTTGGGCGATCACGCTGAACGAAACCTGCCGGCGCACGCCGTCGCTTGAGCCGAGGTTCAGCCAGACCAGCCGGGCCCCCTGATCGACCCAGGTCACCTTGCCGTCGGCCCGCTCGGTCGAAAGCTCTTGCTCCTTGATAACCTGCACGACCTTGGCGAGCTGTTTCATGGTGTCGCGGAGTTGGTCTTCCCGCTCGCCGAGATCCTTGGTCCCCTTGGCCACGTCTTCGTCGAATTTCTTGGTCTTGTCGTCGAACTTGCGCGAGGCTTCGGCCATTTGGCCTTTGATCTTGTTTCGCTCGTCGTTGAACTTCGAACGCTCCTGCTCCAGATCGTCTTTGGCCTGCTTCAAGCCGGATTTATATTGCTCGATCTCGTTCGCGTTCGAGGCTTCCTTGTTTTTGAACTCGCTTTGCAGTTGGTCGTTCCGCTTCTGGGCTTCGACGACCAGCTCCGACTGCTTTTGCAATTCGGTCGATAACTGGCTGACGATGTTGCGGTAGTTCTGCTCCGATTCGCGCATCGACGCGGCATAGGTTTCCACGTCTTTCTTGAAGTTCGCCTGGATCGCCGAGGCTTCGTCGCGGGCGGCGTAGCCCATGAGCAGTTTGAGCTGATTCATCTCTTCGACCGACTTCATCAGCGCATCGCGATCGGTTTTGGAGTCCTTTTGGGCCGCGGCGGTCTTCAGCGCCTCGTCTTTCGAGTTGTTGTAGAGGATGAAGGTGAACACCCCCAACCCGACGATCAACATCGCACACACGATCAGAGCGATTTGCAGGCCCTGGTTCTCACGCGCTGCCATATCTGCTACTCCTCTTCGACGTTTTCTGCTGCCGCTGGGACGCCGACGCCCGGACTGGATGGGAAGAAGCCGGCCGCGAGGGGCGGCGATTCGATCTTGTCAGCCTCGTTGATCACGACAAATCTGTTCTGAGTTCTTTCCGCCGGCGTTTGTACCGGGGTCGGCTCGCCGGCCGCTGGCCAGCTCCGGACAGAACGAGCGAGCGAGACCTGGGCGTCGGAAGGGATTAGCGTCGGATCGCCCCACCCAGATCTGATTCTGCCCCGCAGTAGGCACGGGCCTCAATCCGCCTGCCAAGCCAGACCAGACCAGACCTGCCGACAGCAGCCAGCCCCAATCGGCCGAACGACCGAATTTCATTGTAGTTACGGTCGCAGACGGCTGTCAAATTTTGAGCAGCTACGCTGGAAAGCAAAGCCGCGAGTCGCTCAATTCCGCACAACCGGCTCACCGCCGGCTGGTAGAGTTGGCGCAGCCGGAAGAATTGAAATCTGGACCGTCGAGGCGTCGGCCACTCCAGCCGCCTTTTTCCAGGCCTGACTCACCTCGTCATACGCAGCCAGCACGTTCCCGGGTCGCTGGCCAGCAATCAATCGCCCCGCCGCGATGCGCAAACCGGCATAACAGCCGGCATCCGATACGTTGCCCGAAGCCGATTCGAAACGCAGCCGAATCGGATGATCGATCACCGCTTGGGCAAAGCTGACCGCTCCATAGGTCCATAACTGACGTTCCTGCTTCGCCACCGGCTGATCATTCGGGCCGATACATAAAAAACAGCCTTTCA
>DATJTR010000128.1:0-2938 GCA_035503215.1 Pirellulales bacterium | reverse complement strand
GCCGCGGCGCCGCTTTCGCGGCGCCGCTGGCCTGCTGATCGCGGCCATGACGCTTGCGGCCCTTACGGGCTGCGCCAGTTACGACGAGCACTCTCGACTCGTGCGCGAGCAATTCTATGCCAGCGATCTGACGGGGGCACGGGAGACGATCGCCAAGGTCAGCAAGCGCCATCACAAGGAACGCGACGTTCTGGCCCTGGAAAAGTCGATCATCGCGCTGGCCGACGGCCAGCCGAAGGAGGCCGAGCGCACGCTTCGCGAAGTGCGGGATCACTTCGACTATCTCGAACAGGCGAGCGCCGGCGAGATGGCGCTGTCGATGATCACCGACGACAACAATCGCGGCTATGCGGGTGAAGACTACGAGAAAGTGCTGGTCCGCGCCTTTCTGGCCATCTCCAATCTGATGACCGACGGCGGTGATGCCGGGGCGTATGCTCTGCAAGTGGCCGAGAAACAGCAGCAGATCATCGAATCGGGGGTCGACAAAGAGGGGGAGAATCCCAAGCAGGCCTACCAGCGCGTCGCCTTGGGCGCCTACGTCCACGGCCTCTTGCGCGAGCAAACCCACACGAACTACGATGACGCTGCCCGCGACTCGGCCATCGTCTGCAGTTGGGAGCCCGATTTCGCCTTCGGCAAGCAAGATTTGGAACGGGCCACGCACGGCCGGCACAGTGCCCCTGGCAACGGAGTCCTGTACGTCTTCACCCTGGTGGGCCGTGGCCCTTACAAAGAGCAAACGGCCGAGATGCCGACCACCGCGGCGCTGCTGGTTGCCGACCGCATTCTGAGCGCGACGAACAAATACACGCTGCCGCCGACGATCGCCCCGGTAAAAGTTCCCAAGGTCGTCGTGCCCGGCACCGTCGTACACGACGTGCGGGTAACCATCGATGGGCAGCCGGCCGGCAGCACGGCCACGATCAGCGACATCGGCCACATGGCCACGCAGCAGTATGACGCCATTTTTCCGCGCGTGCTGGCCCGGGCGGTCGTCCGCCGCGTCGTGAAGAAGGGCATCGTGCTGGGGGCCAAAGAGGCGACGGGCCAAAGCAGCTACACGCTCGGCAGCCTGGTGCTCGACGGTGTCGGCATCGCCTGGGAAGCCTCGGAAGCGGCCGACACCCGCGCTTGGAGCCTACTGCCCGACAAGATTCAGGTGCTGAGGATCGAATTGCCGGCCGGCACGCATCGCCTGACGCTTGAGCCGATGACGGTTTACGGCACACCCGGCCCAGCCGAAACGCAAGAAGTGCCGATCGGCAACGGCCGCAATACCTATCTCTTGGCCAACTTTCCCGACAATCACCTCGTCGGCAAGATTCTGGTCAATCAGCCGTAAGGAAATCGACCCGGCGGCAAGCCGTGCTCGATTCGGCGAAGCTCGCGGGCCGAGACCTATTGTCGGCGCGGACCGATCCGGCTCGCGGAGCCGAACCTTGCGGCCCGCGTCACTTCCCTTGCGGCCGGCAATACGACAAAGCCAGCAACGCGAAGCCGGTGGTCAGGTTGGCGTCGCTTTCCAGCCACTGAGGGTTGGAGTTGACCCAAGACCCGTCCACTGCCTGCCGCTTGGCCAGTTCGGCGAGTAAGTCGGCCCGCCAATCGTGCGATTTGCCGTCGGAGGTTTTTAGCTCTTTGTCTCCAAGGGCATCGAGCGCTTTGGCAAAAGTGATGTAGTAGTAGAACAAGCCCGCGGTACCCTTGCCCGGGTTGCTCTCCAGGTCGTAATGTTTGCTCGCCCAGCCGACGGCCGCTTTCACCCGCTCGTCGTCGGCGCCCACCCCCGCGTAGATCATGCTCTTCAGGCCGGAATAGGTCATCGAGCCGTAACTGGGCAGGCCGCCATCGACGGTCTTTTCGGCGTCGGGACCTTTGCCGGCGAGCGGTGTGTAGTAAAAGCCGCCATCGGGATTCTTGGCAGCCCACTCGGTCGTGTTGTGCGCTGATTCCAGGTTTTGACAGCGCGAGACGAAAACGAGCGCCTCCTGAACAGCCTTGTCGTCGGCTCCGGCCCCGGCCGCTTTCAGAGCATCGATCAAAAAAGCGGTATTCGACAGGTCGGGCCGGGTCGAGCCGCCGTAGCCGACGCCACCGTAGGCGACGTTCGCTTCGCCTTGCTTGACCCCCTCGGCCTGCAGGCCGCGAATGTATTGATCGGCGGCTTTGATGATCTTGTCGTAGCGGTGATCTTGATTCGCTTCGGCAAAGGCCATCAGCACGACGCAGGTTTCGTAGTTTTTGATACGCGAACCTTTGCCATACAGGCCGCCATCAGGCTGCGCGAAACCGCCCAGGTATTCCAACCCTTTTTTGACGGTCGGATCGTCGACGCTACGGCCATTGCGCAACAGCCCGCTGACCACGATGGCGGTCACGGCCGGCCCGACTTGCGGGCTGAATGAGCCGTCTGCTCCTTGACCTTTGGTCTGCAAATAATCAACCGCCTTATCGATCGTTCGCTCGTAAAGCTTGCCATCCGCTTTCCCTGCAGGCTCGGCGGCCCCGGCTCGGTCTACCGACACCAAAGCGGTACCGCATAAAACCAGTCCTGCGAGCAGCCAGCCAATTGATCCACGAATAATTCCCTCTCGATTACCGGAGCGTGTCGCTCCGCCTGCGGATGTGCAATTCATCGTTTGCCCCCGTTGATGTCTTTTCTCGTGAGATTGAGTGACAGAAGGATAGACGGCGGCGGCCGAGAGAACCGAGATGCCCAATTCTCGGTCCGCCCGCCTGAAAGTTCTACCCGATCGGTCGCCTGGCCGCTTGGCGCGGAAGGTGCCAGAGAGGATGCGAGGGTCCCGGGCACTCCGTGTGCCGAAACAACCCGGTTATGCGAAAGTCATTATGCCGCCCCGGGTTCGATTCGCCACACGGGCTACGGCTGTCGATTGAAGCGGCGATGCGGTGGACATAAGATGACCACAGCCGC
>DATJTR010000127.1:0-5738 GCA_035503215.1 Pirellulales bacterium | reverse complement strand
CGACGTGTTCTGGATCGGGTCGGTCGCCGTGGCGGTGTAGTAGGTCGCGCCGCCGGGGGCCAGCGAGCCGGTGAACAGGAACGTGCCCAAGCCCACCGAGTTCGTCGTCACCTGCGTCGTGCCGAGCAAGTATTGTCCCGAGCCGCCGTTGAGCGTGCTGGCGAAGAACTCGAGCGTGTACACCGTATTGTCGGCGGCCGTCAGCGTGCCGCCGATAATCGTGTTGCTGCCCGTCACGACGACCGAGGCAAGCGTCGGGGCCACCTGGCCGTTGTTCGCCCCGTTCAGCAGTTCGATTCCGGCCAGGTGGTTGTTGAAGATCGAGTTCTGGTGTACGCCGTCTTTGGAGCCGCCGTAGATATCGACGCCGTAAGCGCTGTTGTTGGCGATGATGTTCTGCGGCACGGTGCCCGAGCGGCTGCCGATGATGTCGCTCGTGCCGCTTCCCAGGTAGATGCCATTGCCGCCATTGGGCAGGGCTCCGGTGTCGTCGGCATTCTCGCCGATGTAGCTGCCGATCACGATGTTGCCCGAGTTGCCGTTCATTTCCACGCCGTTGCCGCTGTTGCCGCTAATCACGGTATTCAGCCCGGTAACGCTGGAGCCGATGATGTTGCCGTTCGAGCCAGGGGCGACATACACGCCCGAGGCGCCGTTCGGCCGGGCGGCCTCGCCCGTCACGTCGGTGCCGATGAAGCTGTTATTGATCGTGATGTTATGGGCTCCGCCGTCGATGGCCACGCCATCCACCGCATTGCCCGAGATGGTGTTCTGGGGAACGACGTCGCCGGTGATCGCCGGGCCACCGATCACGTCGCCGTTGGCACCGGCGTCGACTTCGACACCGTCGTGCTTGTTGCCCATGGCCACCAGGCCGCTGGTGTTCAGGCCGATGATGTTGCTGACCACCGTCACGCCGGTGGCACCGCCGCCGATCTCGATGCCGTCGTAGGCGTTTTCGGTGATCACGTTGGTGCGGATCAGAATTCCGTAGCCGGTGCTGGTGATCAGCATGCCGTCGCGGCCGTTGCCCAGGTTAGGCTGCAAGCTGAAGGCCGCCAGCCCGCAGAAGGTGTTGTAGCTGGTGAAGTCGCTGGCCGTGCCTTGCACGACGATGCCGTTCTGGCCGTTGGCGGCATCGACGTTGCCCAGCGGAATCGGGCCACCCATCACGGTGTCGGTCGAGTCGCCGGCAATCAACACGCCGTTCAGCGTGTTGCCGACGGCCGACGAGTTGTTGGCCCCGACGCCGAAGAAGTTGGCCTGGATCGTGGTGCCGTTGCTATCGAGCACATACAGGCCGTTGCCGCCGTTGCCGCCGATCACGTTGTAGAAGACGAACGGATCTTGCGTGAAGTTGCAGCCGATCAGCGAGTTGTCGTTGGAGTCGACGATTTTCACGCCGTCTTGCGCGTTGCCCAGCGCCACGTTGCCCGAGGCGTTGGTGCCGATGTAGTTGCCGCTGAGCTGATTCCCCGTCGAGCCGCCGTTGATGAGTACGCCGGCCAGGGCGTTGCCCGAGATCAGGTTGCCCTGCGGCGGGCGGACGAAGACCGAGTTCGTCGGGTCGTTGCCGCCGGTGGCCTCGCCGCCGATCATGTTGTTTTCCGAGCCGTCGGTCACCAGGATGCCGTTGGCGCCGTTGCCGCGGGCCAGGTTGCCGCTGGTGTCG
This sequence comes from Pirellulales bacterium, assembly GCA_035503215.1. GTDB lineage: Bacteria > Planctomycetota > Planctomycetia > Pirellulales > PALSA-1355 > DATJTR01. The sequence goes on along the minus strand of DATJTR010000127.1, from coordinate 4,066 downwards.
GTGCCAATGTTGTTCATGGCAATCGTGTTGCCCGGCGAATCGTTGAGCTCGATGCCGTTCGTGCCGTTGCCACTGATCACGTTCGACAGTTGGAAGGCGTAGTTGACCTGGCCCGAGTAGGCGAAGATGGTGCCGTTGCCCGCCACGATGCCGTTGACCGCGGTGCCGTACACCGAATCGCCGGTGGTCGATTGCCCGCTGGCCTCGCCGGTGCCGCTGTAGGTGAGCGGGGTCCAAGTGGACGTGCCGAAGGAGCCGTCGGCATTGCGCACGATGGTGACCAGCGAAGCTTGCAGGGGGCTGCCCTGCGGGCCCGATTCGGCAACCATCGTGTAAACGCCGCTCTGGGTGCTGCTGATCCCCTCGAAATGCGACAGGTAGCTGCTGTCGGCCGGATTGGCGACGCTGGCCCAGTTCGAGAACTGGCCGGTCGCCGAGTTGTAGTCGACGATGTAGGCCTCGTCGAGCGGCTGGTTCTGATTGGTGAAGTTGTTCACGAATCCGTCGCTGTAGCCGCCCACGATCGTGTAGCTGGTGCCGCCGTTGTACCAGATGCCGTAGGCGGTGTTGGAAATCGAGCCGGGATACACGATCGAGGTATACGACTGCGTGGCGATGTCGTACACGAAGGCGTTGCCAGGCCCTAAAGGCAAGTTGCCCTGGCCATGCTGCGCCGGATTGTCGAAATTGCCCACCGCCAGGCCATTGGCCACGCTGTGCATGTAATTGTAGGTGGCGCCCGGGTAGTCGATCGTCGTGTAATTAGCCGCGGTGCCCAGCTGTGCGGTCGTGCCTTGGAACAAAAAGCCGTTGACGGCCGGCGTGCCGCTCGAAGTCTGATAGGTTCCCACCAGCTCGAGCTCACCGCTGCCTTCGTTGTAGGCGCTGTACACCGTGGTCTCGGTCACGCCCGCGAAGGGAACATTGACCAGGTAACCGGTTCCCGCGCCGGCCAACGTTCCCTCGAACACGATGCCGCCGCTCCCCGCCGTGCCCGTCATGATGTATTGGCCGCTCGTCGAGCCGCCGGTCAGCCCCTGCCAGCCATTGACCGTGACCGTGCCGCCGGTGTTCAACGGGACGGTGAGGTTCTGGTTATAGGTGACGCTCGACACGGCATTGTCGTTGCCGATCGTGTTGCCCGTGGCGGTCTGCAGCTCGATGCCATCCAGTCGGTTGCCCAGCGAGGTCACTCCGTCGGCGGCCAGGCCGATGACGTTGCCGGTCAGGGTGTTGCCGGCCGACTCGCCGTTGAGCAGCACGCCGTCGCCATCGTTGCCCGAAACGACGTTGCCCGAGATCGTGTTCAGCGTCGAAGTGTTCTCCAGGGCGATGCCGTTTTGCTGATTGGCGCGGGCGACCGTGCCGGTGGCGTCGGTGCCGATGTAGTTATCCTCGATCGTATCGTTCGACGCGCTGCCGAGCGTGATGCCGTTGCCCCCGTTGCCGGAGACGACGTTACGCAGCGAAGCGCTCGTGCCGCCGATCGTATCGTCGGAAGAAGCGACGAGGCCGATCCCCGCCGCGTTGGCGTCGACCGTCGTGCCGTCCATCAACAGCCCGATGTAGTCGCCAGTGAACACGAGATCGTTCACGTTGGTCGCCATGAGGGCGGCGCTCTCGGACCCCACCAGCGACAGCCCGTCGACGGTCGACCCGGCCGATCCGGCGTTGAACTGCAGCCCGGAATACCCGTTGAAATTAATCTCCACCTTGGGCGTGCCGGCGTAGCCGGGGGCCGAGTTGCCGGCAATGTCCACGTCCTGCGTGATCGCCGGCAGCATGCCGCCGGTCAACTCGATGGTGCCGGAGACGGAGAAGTCGATCGTCGTCGGGCCGGAGGCGGCATTGGCCGCCGTGATTGCCGCCCGCAGCGAGCCCGTGCCCGAGTCGTTCAGGTTGGTCACGGTCACCGCGCTCAGCATGCTGCGGTCTTCCAGCGATTCGAGCCGCAGCCGGCGCTGGCCGATCGACATCCGTCCGGGAACTTGCTTCTTCGTGTTGGAAGGCTTCTCAGGACGACGGCGAAAAATTCGAAACATATGCGGTTCCCGGCTGGAGGCAAAGGGACTGGAGGACCAAGGCGACGCGCGGCTGTCGGGCCGCTCGGGCTCACTTTGGCAGCACACGGCCGCGCCCCGTCGAGGCGCCGGCCGACATTGGGTAGGAATCGTCGCGCGCTGCCCGCGTGAAGGTGGGTTTACGGTCCGTCGTGCGCTCGATCGGTGGGCAGCGCGCCTGCGATCAACACTTCTATCGGCGCAGGCCACCAGCAGCCTCAACCGACTTTGTTAGGCCGAAAAGGTCTGCCACAAACAGCCCTGTCGTTGCTAGCGAAGTGGTGCTGCGCGCGTCGTTTTGGCGCTCGAAGCGCGAAATACCACGGTCCGGCGACGAGCAACGGAGCGGCCTGCGGTAAAACTCGACTGCGCTCTCGCGGCTCGCGATCGCCCCCTCCCCTGTTGGACCGCTGCGCGTGAGCGAAGAAGATTCACGCCAGTCCCTCTTTCGCCAGCTTGACACGGTCGGCCAACGCCGTTATATTTCAATACTACTTGAAACATTGAATGGTCCGCCGCGCTGGGTTTTAACCCATGAAGTCGGTCTTCAAAGCCCTGGCCGATCCCAACCGCCAGGCGATCCTGCGCACGCTCAGCGACGGGCCGCTCTATGCCGGCGACCTGGCCCAGCGGCTGAACCTGGCCCCCAGTGCACTCAGCTTTCACCTGGCGGCCTTGAAAAACGCCGGGCTGATCGTCGATGAGCGGGAAGGACAGTTCATTCGCTACACCTTGAACACCAGCGTCGTCGAAGACCTGCTGCGGTTCATCAGCGAGAACTTTTTTCCCGCGACTGCCCCGGGCCGTTCTCGCAAGCGTGCGTCGTCAAACAACTCCGGTCGAAATCCCAAAGGAGCGACCTAGGCGGTACGGCGAATGGGCCGAAGGGCGACCAACGGAAGCCCTGAAAAGCTTGCCGACCGGGCCGAAGTGTCAAATCGCTTAATCTGGAGCCACAGAAAATGGTTACGCGCGCCCAACTCTATTGGTTGCTCTTTCTGCTCGCCGCCGACACGGTGGCCGGGGCGATCGCCTATCCTTTTTTGCCGCCGCGCTCGCCGATCCATTGGAACCTTCGCGGCGAAGTCGATGGCTACGGTGGCCCGCTGGAAGTCGCCCTCGTCTTTCCACTGATTCTGCTCTTCGCCGCCGGCTTGCCGCTGGCCATTGCCTGCATCCCTTCGGTCGCGGCCAGCATCAGGCGTTCGGTGCCCGTGGTCGGCCGCATGCTGATCGCCGCGGTGACGATACTTCTCGTGATCCACGGGCTCGTCCTGCTGAACGCCTTTGGCCGGCCGGTCGATGTTTCGCTCGGCTGCCTCGTCACCATTGGGCTGCTCTTGGCCGTGCTGGGCAATTGGATGGGCAAATTGCGCCGCAATCCGATCGCCGGCATCCGCACGCCTTGGACGTTGAAAAGCGACGTCGTCTGGGAACGCACCCATCGCTACGGCGGCCGCTTGATGGTCGCCATCGGCCTGGCCAGCCTGCTGGCCGCGCTCGTCTGCCCTCCCTGGGTCGCGGTGGCGGTTTTGACCCTGGGCGTGTTCGTGCTCCTTGTCTGGTCGTTCGTCTACTCCTGGCAACTCTACCGCCGCCTCGGCAGCGGGCAACCGGCGGCCTGAGCGCTCACGCGCGCTGCTCTGCGGGCTCATCCCGCGCGCGTCACTAACCCGGCGCGCGAGCGACGGCCCCAACGTGTAACGAAGCCGCTGCGGCTAGGGACCTCCTGCGTCCCTCGCTTGCGCTTCGGCTTGTGTTCATGCGCGGCGTGCCAACGCTCACTAACCCGGCGCGCGAGCGACGGCCCCAACGCGTAACGAGGCCGCTACGACTAGGGACCTCCTGCGTCCCTCGCTTGCGCTTTTTGGTGTTGCGCTATTTCAGGGCAGTTTTATGCAGGAGGCCTGTATTCTGCGGGGAAGCTGTTGCGAATCAGTCGCTTGAGCTTGGCGATTCCGCCGGTGGTTTCCAAGCGCTCGCTCAGGTACTTCAGTTCGGCTTGT
>DATJTR010000126.1:0-5005 GCA_035503215.1 Pirellulales bacterium | reverse complement strand
CGTTGACCTATTTGCTGTGGTCGCTGCGGTGGGGCAAGTTTGCCCCGAGCAATCCCTGGCGGGCGACGGGGCTGGAGTGGCACACGCAATCGCCGCCGCCGACCCACAACTTCGAAGTCACGCCGATCGTCCGCGAAGAGGCGTACTCTTACGAGCTGATCGATCATTCGCACGCTCCGCGGACCGAGGTGCGTGAGGAGGTGCCCATTGTCTGAAGCCCACGGGGTGCTCGCGCACCATTTCGACGATCTCGATCAACAGCGCGACTCGGCCGAGCTGGGAATGTGGCTGTTCCTGGCGACCGAAGTGCTGTTTTTTGGCGGCCTGTTCCTGGCCTACACCCTGTACCGCACGCAGAACGAGCAGGCCTTTGCCGACGCCAGCGCGAGCTTGAACCTGAGGCTCGGCACGATCAACACGTTCGTGCTGCTGACGAGCAGTTTGACGATGGCCCTGGCCGTTCATGCGGCCCAGACGTCGCAGCGGAAGAAGTTGGTCCAATTGCTCACGGCCACGCTGGTGCTGGGGGTCGCGTTCTTGGCCATCAAGGGTGTGGAATGGCACGAGGACTATGTCGAAAACATGATCCCGTTCCTGACTACGCATTTCCATTTGCACCACGGCCCCAATCCTCCCCGGCCGGCCAGCGCGCTGTTCGTCAATCTCTATTTTCTGATGACCGGCTTGCACGCCCTACACATGGTGATCGGGATGGTGATCATGGCGATCTACACGCTGAAGGCCCGGGTGGGCCGGTTCGACGGCCTGCGCGCGACGCCGATCAACCTGCTCGGGTTGTACTGGCACTTCGTCGATATCGTGTGGGTGTTCCTGTTCCCGTTCCTGTATTTGATTGGAGCCAGCGAACATGGACCATGACCCGCACACCGCCGTTCTGCCCCACGCCGAACCGCACGCGGCCGACGCGGGACATCATCATCAGGCCAGCACGCGGCTGTATTTCGTGATTTGGGGCGTCCTGATGGCCCTGCTGGTCCTGACGGTGGCCGTGAATGAATACGACATGGGCCAGTGGAATTTCTTCGTGGCCTTCGGCATCGCCATGGTCAAGGCGGTGCTGATCGTGCTGTTTTTCATGCACGTGAAAGACAGCCCAGGCTTGACCAAAGTCGTCGCCTGTGCCGGCTTTTTTTGGCTGGCGATCATGCTCGGCCTGACGTTTTCCGACTACGTCTCGCGGACCTGGATGGGGCACTGAGCCGGGCGGCGGCAGCTCGATCGGCGGCGCAGCGTATGCGCTCAGCGCCAGGGGGCGGTGAGCAAAACCAGGTGCCCGCACGCCTTGCAGCTCAGGGCCCGGATGGCCTTCGGCGTCGGAATGACGGCATCCTTTTTGTCCGGAAGGAAGCCGCAGCCGACGAGCGGCGCGTGGACCCTGCCCTCGACGAATTCCGTCCCGCCGCAGAGCGGGCAGGGATGCTTTGGCACCTGTTTTTCCATGCGGCCACTTTAGCGTCCGGGCATGCACAAAAACATTGGCCGGATCGGCGATATCCTGTATACTCTATAGGGTTACGCCAGCGGCGCGAGTCGCCGGCGTGGCCCCGCCGTTTTTCGCCTGCCTCCCGATTGGATGTTCTTCGCCGTAGGCCGCTTTCGCGCTGGCCGCCCGCACGAGCATCCTTCCCGCGAAAGAAGCGCAGCATGAGAGCCTGCCGGGCTTTGCTTGTCGGAAGCGCAGCGTTTGCCGTCGCGGCGATCTTTGCCGGGCGAGCAAGTGCTGACGAACCGGCCGCGCCGCCAGCGGCAGCTCCTGCCCCCGCTGCAGCGCCGGCTCCTACTGCTCCGCCCGCTGCGGCGCCGGCCCCCCCTGCCCCGGCGGTCGCGGTGCCCAAGCCGGCGTCGGCCGAAGACCTTGAGTTTTTCGAGCGGCAGGTACGGCCGGTGTTGGCCAATCATTGCGGCGAGTGTCACGGGGCGAAGAAACAGGAAGCCGGACTGCGGCTCGACAACCGCGCTTCGATCGTCAAAGGCTCCGACACCGGCGCGGTCGTCGTGGCAGGCGATCCGGCGACGAGCAAATTGATCGCCGCGGTGAATTACAACGATGACAACCTGCAGATGCCCCCCGACGGCAAGCTGCCCGGCGAAGCGATCGCGGCTCTCAGCGAATGGGTGAAACGCGGGCTGCCCTGGCCGGTCGAAGCGGTGCCCACGGCCGACGCCGACGCCTGGCGGCGGCACTGGGCGTTTCAGCCGCTCAGGGCGCCGGTCGAGCCCGCGGTGCGGCAAAAAGAGTGGGCGCGTTCGCCGCTGGATCTATTCATTCTGGCCCGGCTCGAAGCCGAGGGTTTCGAGCCGTCGTCGCCGGCGGATCGCCGCACCTGGCTACGGCGCGTGACATACGACCTGGTGGGTTTGCCGCCGACGGCGGGAGATTTCGAGGCCTTTGCTGCCGACACTTCGCCCGGGGCCGAAGAGCGCGTGGTCGAGCGGCTGCTGGCTTCGCCCGCTTATGGCGAACGCTGGGGCCGTCATTGGTTGGACTGCGCCCGCTATGCCGACACCAAAGGTTATTTGGCCGGCAATGTCGATCGGAATTATCCCAACGCCTACAAGTATCGCGACTGGGTCGTGCGGGCGCTGAACGACGACATGCCTTACGACCAGTTTCTGGTGCAGCAGATTGCCGCCGATCGGCTGCCGGAGCCGAATCCGGGGACGCTGGCGGCACTCGGGTTTTTGACGGTCGGCCGGCGGTTCTTGGGCAACGTGGCCGACACGATCGACGACCGGCTCGACACGCTCTGCCGCACCACGATGGGGCTGACGATTTCGTGCGCCCGCTGCCACGACCACAAGTTCGATCCGATCGGCATCAAGGACTACTACTCGCTGTACGGCGTCTTGGACAGCACCGTCGAGCCAAAGGAGCCGGCCGATTTGATGACGCTGGCCGATGGGCCCAATCCGCACAACGTGCGGGTGTTCCTCCGCGGCAGCTCGCACAACTTGGGGGATGAAGCCCCGCGACAGTTCTTGCCGTGCGTGGCCGGAGACAAGCTGCGGCCGTTTACGCAAGGCAGCGGCCGGCTGGAGCTGGCCCAGGCGATCGCCAGCCGCGACAATCCGCTGACGGCGCGGGTGATGGTGAACCGGGTGTGGCTGAATTTCTTCGGTGCCGGGCTGGTGCGAACGCCGAGCGATTTCGGCCGGCGGAGCGATCCGCCGACGCATCCCGAGCTGCTCAACTTTCTGGCCTGGCGGTTCATGGAAGAGGGCTGGTCGCTAAAGAAACTGCATCGGCTGATCGTGCTGTCGAGCACCTATCGGCAGTCGAGCCACGAGACCGAGGAGATGCGCCGCCGGGACCCGTCGAACTTGCTCTTGGGCCGGATGAGCCGCCGCCGGCTCGATTTGGAAGCGATGCGCGACTCGCTGTTGGCCGCGGCCGGCACGCTCGATGCGGCGGTTGGCGGACCGGCGGTCGACATGTTCAGCGAGCCCTTCACCCATCGGCGGACGATTTATGGCCAGATCGAGCGGCAGAACTTGCCCGGTCTGTTCCGCACGTTCGATTTTGCCAGTCCCGACACGCACAACGCGCAGCGGTTTACGACGACCGTGCCGCAGCAGGCGCTGTTTCTGCTGAACAGCCCATTCGTGAACGAGCAAGCCCGCGCGCTGGCTGGGCGGAGCGACGTACAGTCGCAGGCCGACGCTCGAGGGCGGGTGGTGCAGCTCTATCGCTGCGTGCTCGGGCGCGAGCCGATCGAGGCCGAAATTCAGCCTGCCGTCGAATTCGCGACGACCGGTGGCCCGACCACTTCGCCGACGGTGTGGCGCTATGGCTATGGGGAGTGGGACCCGGCCGCGCGCAAGCTGCAATCGTTTGACGAGCTGCCCCATTGGACCGGCACGGCGTGGCAAGGGGGCAAGGAACTGCCCGATCCAGCGCTGAATTATCTGCAACTGTATGCCGAGGGGGGGCACCCGGGGGTCGCGAACCGGGCGATCGTGCGGCGATTCGTCGTTACCCAACCCGGCGTGGCGAAGATCGAAGCGGTGCTGAAACACGAGCGCCCCGAGGGAGACGGCGTCGAAGCGCATATTCTCGTGGGCGAGCGAGGGGACGTCGGCCGCTGGGTGGCTCACAACGGCCAGATCGGGACGAACGTTGCCGACCTGGCGGTCAAGCCGGGGGACACGATCGATTTCGTCGCCGTGTGCCGGGCGAACAATGGGTTCGACCGGTTCGCGTGGAAGCCGGTCGTACGGCTAATGCCGGCCACGGCGGACGCCGGTTCGGCGGCCGGGGGAGCGTCGCTCGAGGTGGTTTGGGATGCTGGCAGCGGCTTTCATGGGCCGGTACCCGGTCCGCTCGACGTGTGGCAACGCCTGGCCCATACGCTGCTCTTGACCAACGAATTCATGTATCTGGATTGACGGCCATGAACGACGCAAATCGGGGACTCTCGCGACGCGCGATGCTCTGCCGCTCGGGCATGGGGCTGGGCGGACTGGCGCTGGGGCAACTACTGGGAAGTGCCGCCGGCGCGGGGGCCGCCGCGATGGGGGCTACGGCCGATGCTTCGCCATTGGCGCCGCGAGCGCCGCATTTTCCGGTCAAGGCGAAGCACATCATTCACCTGTTCATGAACGGTGGACCGTCGCAGGTCGATACGTTCGATCCCAAGCCGGCCCTGGTCGAATATGCCGGTAAGAGTCTGCCCGTCTCGTTCAAGACCGAGCGGCCGACGGGGGTGGCCCTGCCCTCGCCGTTCAAATTCACGAAATACGGTCAATCGGGCATCGAGGTGAGTGAACTTTTTCCGCACGTCGGCGCGATGATCGACGACATTGCGGTCATTCGCTCGATGCACGCCGACGCGCCGAATCATGAGCCGTCGCTGCTGCTGATGAACTGCGGCGAAGCCCGCCTGGTCCGCCCCAGCCTGGGTTCGTGGATGACGTATGGCCTGGGGACCGAGAACCAGAATCTACCCGGCTTCGTCGCCATGTGCCCTGGCGGATACCCGATCCA
>DATJTR010000125.1:0-2324 GCA_035503215.1 Pirellulales bacterium | reverse complement strand
AAGAAAGCCCGCGCCGGCGAGATCAAGGGTTTCACCGGCATCGACGACCCCTACGAAGCGCCCGAGAAGCCGGAACTCGTGCTCGACGCGGGCAAGAAAACGGCCGAAGTGCTGGCAGACGAAGTGATCGCCTACCTCAAGAAACAAGGCAAGATCAAGTCGTAGCCCACGACGCGGCTGGCTGCGGACACGATCCAAAGCGTCCACGTTTCCCAGGGAAGCGTGGACGCTTTATTCTTGCGCTGCGCGTGATCGTGATCTAGCGTGCTAGCAAAAAAGGGCTCCCCTCACCGCGCCGGCCGCGTGTTTTCGGGCTCGGAGATCTCACACCGCCTGCCCGAGTTTTCTGCAGTTGACAGTCGAAAATTGCGGTCGATACATTGGGCACGAAAGACCGCAAGGCGGTTGTCACCCAATGGAAGGGGAGGCAAGGTTCCCATGTCGGAGTTGACCACGTCGGATCTGACCAAGGTCGAAGATGTCCAGCCTCGTGCCCAAAAGGCACTCCGTGTCAGTCCCATCTATGCACTGCGTGAGCTGCGCGTCGAGCAGACCGGCAATGCCCTGCTGATTTCGGGGCTGGTCGCCAGTTTCTATCACAAGCAACTGGCGCAGGAAGTCGTCCGCACGGTCTCCGAAGGGATCGAAGTCATCAATTCGATCCACGTTCTCTAGCCCCACGCGCGGTCGGACCGCGATTGCCCCGCGTTGAATGGCCCAGGCCGATCCCCGTTCACTGGCCGTCCGCGGCCGGCTTCAGCGTGGCGATCCAAGTCGCTGCCGTGAGTGGCAGCGGATTCTTTAGGCCGCCGCCAATCACCACGATCCGGTCTCCCACGATTTCGGCCGACGGGGCGAGAACTTTCTCGGGCAGTTTGCCCACCAGATGCCAGGCATCTCCCTGCGGATCGTAGAGCAGTAGATCGTCGAACACTCCGCGCGGCGGTTCTGGGCTGTTCGACCGGCCGCCGACCAGCAAAATGCAGCCGCGATACACGATCGTGCTCGATTCGAAATGACTTTGCCCGTCGGGCAGGTTGGCGATCGGCCGCCAGCCACCTTGCGCCGGATCGAATACATCGCAAAACGGCTGATCGATTTGCGTCTTGTCGTGGCCGTGCGTTCCACCCAGCGCATACATCTTTCCATCCAGCACCGCCGCCGCCACATGGCCGCGCGGATGGGGTAGATCGACCTCGCGCTCCCAAGCCATACCGCCGTCGAGGGCCAGGCTCCAATGATCGGCCGAGTCGGTATCGCGGTCCGACTTGAAGCCGCCGAAGTAGTGCAGCTTTCGCCCCACGATCGCCAGTCCGCCGCCGGCACGGGGTTCAGGCAGCCGTGGCCCGGCCGACCAAGAATCGGCGCCGATGTCATACGTCCAGACTTCGTCCGTCACGGGACCGGGATGACGGCCTTTGAATCCGCCGGCCAGCCAGAGGTGGTTGCCGTCGACGGCCGGGTTCAGGTGCGTCACGCCGGTCGGCATTTCTTTCCGCCGCTTCCAGCTATCGCTGGCCGGGTCAAAGACGTCCAGTTCGGTCGATGCACCCAGGTCATCGGTGAAACCGCCAAACAGAAACAGCTTGCCATCGATTAGCGCGGTGGGGGACTCGACCCGCGGAAACGGTGTGGCCGCGGCGCTCTTCCACTCCAAATCGGCAAATTGCTTGCCGACGGTCGCGGCGTCGTCGGCCCTGGCCGACGGCGACGAATCGGTCAGGATGCCGGCCACGAGCAACAGGCAAAACGGTGTGATGTTCGAGCGCATTGGGGTGAACTCCTATGGGGGGTGCCGGCGGGGCGCGTTCGCTGCGGGCGATTATGATCGCCAGGCTCCCGCTTCGCCAGTTGTGCGGAGTGAGGAGTCGCCCATTGCGGCGTGCTGTCGGGGGAACGAAGATGGTGGCGGCTTGGAACTCCCGTCGAAATCGCCGTTGAATCAAAGGAACGATCATGAACCCGCTGCGAATCGCGCTCGTTGGTTTGGCTCTTCTCGTAGCGGCTGCCCCAGCCTTGGCCGCGGTCGCTGAGGGCCGCAAGCCGAACGTGATCGTGATCCTCTGCGACGACACGGGCTTCGCTGACATCGGCGTGCAGAAGGGAGGCGATGCGCCCACTCCTCACATCGACTCGATCGCCAAGAACGGAGTCCTCTGCACGAATGGTTACGTCTCGTGCCCGTATTGCTCGCCGACTCGCGCCGGGATCATGACGGGCCGATACCAGGAACGATTCGGTCATGAATACAACGAAGGCACGGGACGCTTGCCGTTCGGCTTGCCGCTCGAGGAGACGACGTTCGCCAGGCGGATGAAGGATTT
>DATJTR010000124.1:0-4673 GCA_035503215.1 Pirellulales bacterium | reverse complement strand
TGGACGAAGCCGTATTTTCTGGCCGAGGAATTCACTCTCGGTGTGCCCATTCTGCCGCGGCATGTTTATTCGGTTGATGCCAACGGCGAACCGATTTCGTTCGATTTCGGCAGCAAGGAATTCGCCGACGGATTCAACAATCATTGGGCCAATCGGCAGATGTGCGGCACCGGCCCCTTGATGTTCAAGGATTGGAAGAAAGGGGACGGCGTCACGCTGGTGCGCAATCCCGACTATTGGGGCGAGCCGTTCTATTTCGACCGCATGGTCTACCGCTACGCTTCGAACCCGAACACCGAGCTGCAACTCGTGCTGCAAAACGAGCTCGACTGGTCGATCATCCGCGAGAAGGACCAGTACGTGGAAATGGCCGATCATCCCAACGTGAAGAACGGGAAGGTGGTCCGCGAGGAATTCAGCTATCCGGCCTATCGCTACATCGGCTACAACCAGGCCCGCGACTTTTTCAAAGACAAGCGCGTTCGCTGGGCGCTCGGCCACGCCGTTCCGGTCGATCGGATCATCGACAAGGTCTATCACAATCTGGCCGAGCGGTTGACCGGTCCTTTCCTCCCCGGCAGTTCGGGCTACGACAGCAGCTTGGAACCGGTGGCTTACGATCTCGACAAGGCCCGCGCCTTGCTCGATGAAGCCGGCTGGAAAGACACGAATGGCGACGGCGTCCGCGACAAGGAAATCGAGGGCAAGCGGGTGAACGCGGAATTCGATCTGATGATTTATTCCGATTATCCGCAGTTCCTCACGATCGCCGAGATCATGAAGGAGAATTGCCGTCAAATCGGCGTCGATGTCCGCATCACGCCGACGAAATGGGCGCTCATGCTGCAGAAACTGCGGAAGAAGGAATACGACGCGTCGCTACTGGGCTGGGCAATGGGTTGGAGATCCGATCCCTTCCAGCTTTGGCACGGCAGCCAGGCCGATACGCCGGATAGCTCGAACTCCATCGGTTACAAGAACCCCGAAGTCGATCGGCTGATCGAGGAACTCCGGGTGACGATGGTCCCGGAAAAGCAAAACGAACTAATGCGGCAGATCCACCGAATGATTTACGACGACCAGCCGTACACGTTTCTGTTCCGCGAAAAGCGGACGGCAGCCCGCGACGGCCGGCTGAAGAACATCAAGTTTTACAAGATTCGCCCGGGTTATGAATTGCTGGATTGGTACAGCAGTTCGCCGCGGGGTTAGGCCCGACGTGCGGCCGATCTCCGTCACAAATCGTGGCACCCTCGACGGGACGAATCAGGTCACCTTGGCGGCCGGAATGAATCGGGGCAGGTAGGAGTTCGATTTTGTGGAGCTATCTGGTTCGACGCCTGCTGCTGATGATCCCTACCCTCTTCGGGGTGACGATCGTCTCGTTCGTCATCATGCAATTGGCGCCGGGCGATCCGCTGCTGATGCAGCTCGACTCCGGGGGCGCGGCCGGGCAATCGGCTCAAACGCGTGAAGCGTTTCTGCTGCAAAAACGCGATCTCAAGCTCGACAAGCCGCTGGTTCTCAATTTCAACGACTACCGCGACTTCTCGGCGCCGGTCGCCGCCGCGGCCCACCTTCTTGGCCTGACGCAGGACCAGGTCGCGGCCGAATTGAACACGCTCGCCGACGACGCCGGCGACTCGGCGTCCAAAGCCCGCCTGGCCTTCCTGCGATCGCTGCCGATCTCCGATTTCAACCATCGCCTGAGCCAGGCCAAACAGCGCGAGGGCCTGGCGGCCGCCGTACTGGCTTACGCCCGCGTCTACTGCGAAGACACCGGCAGCCACGGCGTGCCGGCCGCGATCACGCTGCTCAAGTCGGATGCCGACCTGCACGACCAGATTGGCGCGATCCGGGCTCTCGAGTACATGGTTCCCGAACCGTTCCGTTACACCTTTTCGCGCACTCCATTGGCCGGCGAAACACCGCTGGTGGAAACGACTTGGCGTGTCTGGTGGGAGCGGGCCAAGGCGAATTTTGCACCGCTCGACGCCGATCGCCAGCATGCGCTGGCGAAACGGATGACCGCGCTGGCTGCCGAAACCGATCGTCAAAAACTGTTCGACGATTTGGAGCAGTTCGATCGAGACGACACACCCTTCTTCATCGACGTGCTGCTCGGCGACAAGACGCCGCTCGATGAAAAAGCGATCGCGGCCATGTTTCTTCTGCTCTACAACAACAAGCCGCTCCAGGTCGACGTGCCGCTCGACGCATCGCCAGAGGAAGTCGCCCGAGTGAGCCGAAATTGGCTGGCTCACTATAATGCCCGCCACGGCGAGTATCAGCCAACGGGATCCGAAAAGCTATGGCACGTGGTGGCTGACACTCAATACGCCCACATGGTGTGGCGACTGGTGACGTTCAATTTCGGTCGGTCCGCACTCAAAACACGCGAGCCGGTCAGCGAAAAACTGTGGAAGGCGTTCGTCGTTTCCGCACCCTTGATGCTGCTGGCCGAACTGGTGATCTATTTGGTGGCCGTGCCAGTGGGCGTTGTGTGCGCGGTCGAACGGGGTCGAGCAATCGACCGCGTAACGTCGCTCGGACTTTTTTTCCTCTACTCGATTCCGCCCGTCGTGGCCGGAATGCTCTTCTTGCTCTATTTCTGCTACGGCGATTATCTCAAAGTCTTTCCGATGCAGCGGCTGCACTCCGACGGGACCGAGACGCTGGGCCTGTTGCCTTGGTTGGCCGATTATTTGTGGCACGCCTTCTTGCCGGTCACCTGCCTGTCGCTGTTCAGTCTGGCCGGCATCGCCATGTACGCGCGCAGTGCCATGCTCGACGTGATTCATCAAGACTATGTACGTACCGCCCGGGCTAAAGGACTTTCGCCGGCCGTCGTCGTGCTGAAGCACGTGGTCCGCAATGGGTTGATTCCGATCATCACGCTGTTCGCCAGCTTTCTGCCGGCCATGCTGGGCGGCAGCGTGCTCGTGGAATACCTGTTCAACATTCAAGGGTTGGGGTTGCTCAGCTTCGTATCGATCGAGCAGAAAGACTTCCCGACGCTGATGGCGCTGATCTATATCGACGCCATCGTGGTGCTACTGAGTATTCTGCTCTCGGACATGCTCTACGTGGCAGCCGACCCACGCATCAGCTTTGGCAGCCAGGGGGCCAGCGAATGAGGTCGGGCGAAGCCTTTCTCGACATTGTCTGGCGACAGTTTCAGCGCAATCGGGCGGCGTATTGGTCGCTGTGGCTGCTCGTGCCGATTTTCCTGCTGGCAATCTTCGCTCCGCTGATCGCTTCCAATTTGCCCTTTGTTTTTCATGATGGCTCCGAGACGATTTATCCCTGGCTGTCGGGTTTGCTCAATCCCCGCGAAAATGTCGACTTCGCCTTCAATATGGCGCTGCTCGGCTTTGTCCCCTGGGTGGTCCTGGCATGGGTGACGAACTGGTTCTGCCGGCAGCGGGGTTGGTCGGGCCGAGGGCGGCTGGGGCTGGCCGTGCTGGAGTACACGGCGATCATCATCGCACTATGCGCAGCCTTTGCAGCTGCACCTCCCTACGGACTCCGTCCCCTAAACGCCTATCAATCGCGCAGTTTTCCCCAGGAGCAGTTCCAATCCGAGGGCAAGAGCTACGGCGTTTATCCGCCCGTTCCGTTCGGTCCGACCGAAATCGATCTCGACGCCCGGTTCGAGCCGCCGCTGTTCCGCAAGCCCCGCGATCGTTGGCTGGAGGGCAACGATGGTTTCGTGCACCTGCTGGGGACCGATAAGACCGGTCGCGACGTGCTCGTGCAAATGCTCTACGGCACGCGCATTTCGATGACCGTCGGCTTCGTTGCCGTCGGCATCTACCTGGCTCTCGGCATTGTGTTGGGGGCCCTGGCTGGATACTTCGGCGGCAAGACCGACATGCTCGTTTCTCGCGTGATCGAAGTGGTGATGCTATTTCCCTCGTTGTTCTTGATCCTCACGCTCGTCGCGCTGATCGGTCGCAGTGTGTACATCATCATGGTGGTGATCGGCATCACCGGCTGGCCCAGCATTGCCCGGCTCGTGCGGGGCGAGGTGCTCAAGCAGCGGGCCATCGAATACACGCTGGCAGCGCGGGCCCTCGGCTCGTCGAGTCTACGGATCGTGTTCCGCCACATTCTGCCGAACGCTCTCTCGCCCGTTTTGGTCGCGGCGCCCTTCGGCATTGCCGGCGCCATCATCACCGAAGCGTCGCTCAGCTTGTTGGGCTTTGGCGTCGAGCCGCCGACCCCAAGCTGGGGAACGCTGCTCTATCAGGGCCACAGCAACTATCACAATTGGTGGTTGATCGTCGTCCCCTCGGTGGGCATCTTTCTCGTCGTGACGCTGCTGAATCTCGTCGGCAGCGGATTGCGCGACGCGATGGACCCCAAGCTCCGTGCCTGATCCCGCAATCCATCCGCTTGCTTCTGCATTCGCGCCATCCCCAACCACCATGACCGACCCGCTGCTCACCGTCGAAAACCTGAAGACCTATTTCGATACCGACGACGGAGTCGTGCGGGCGGTCGACGACGTGTCGCTCGAAATCGGCCGCGGAAGGACGCTGGGACTGGTTGGCGAATCGGGCTCGGGCAAAAGCGTCACGGCCATGAGCGTCATCCGGCTGATCTCGCCTCCCGGCCGGATCGCGGGGGGCCGTATCACTTTGCAAGGCACCAGCGGAGCGAAGCCTCAA
>DATJTR010000123.1:0-4961 GCA_035503215.1 Pirellulales bacterium | reverse complement strand
ACTTCGTCCGTGTTGTCGGCCGGTTTCGTGTGCGAGACGTTCATTACTTTCTGGCTGACCGCGGTCCACCAGGCGGGCGATTTATGCTGTTTCGCCGCGTCGGCCCGCCGCTCCAGCAACCTGGCCAGTTCCTCCTGTCGTTGAGCGAGCAATTCGGCCGCCTGCCGGGCAGCGCCGTCGCCGTCGAGATACACCCCGACGGTGTAACGCGCGGTGCCTGAATTCACTTCGCTGTCGAGCGAACGCATGGCGCCGCGGTTGACGCCGACGGCGGTGCAATTGATTTGCACGAAGTCGCCGCGGAAGGCGCGCGGGACCGCGAATTGACAAACGAACTGCCGCGACTTTTGCAGCGACTCCTGGCTCGACGGATGAAGCTGGAACACGACGCCGTGCGAACGATCGATCGTGGCGCTGGAAACCAACAACGACTTGGGGGCCAGTTTCTTCTCCACGATCTTCGAATCGCCCGCGTTCTTGGCCGAAGCCTGGATCTTGGCGTTGGGCATGCCGTACTCGATGGCGATCTGCCCTGCCGCGCGATGTTCCTCGACTTCGATCACGCCGTCGCTCGATTCGCTGAGCATCGTAGTCATGGGAGAATAACCGACGAGTAACAATTGACGATCGGGACTGCGAATCTCGACGGTAACATGTTTGATGTCGGCTTCGTTGCCGGCCACCATGCGCGTCGACAACTCAAACACCACTTCCACCAGGCTTTCGCCAGGATGCAGCTTGACGATTTCCGGCGTCTGGATCGGATGACAAACGGCCACCGGCGGCAAATCGAATTCGACGGCAGGGGGCGTTGCCGCGGCCGCGGGGGCAACGAACCCGATCGAAAGAAGAGCGCCCCAGAGAGGGCGTCGCATTGCCTCTGCCCGTCGCTGAACGAGAAACGACATGTTCTGTTCCTTGCGTGAGAGCTGAGAGAGAAGTGATCTGACAAAGGAATGATTGGCGGGTCACCGCCAAAGGCAAGGATGCGATCTCGGTGCCAGATGCGAAAATAATTTCCGCCGCCTTAAGCAGTAACAATTACAGCGATTGGACAGAGGAACTACGTAAGCGGCGGACTCGCTACTACCGCTGCTGGCAGGCTGGCGCGAACGACTGATAGCAGCGAATTCCCCGAGAAAACTCGCGGCGGCCGTGCATTCACGCGCGCGGAGCCAAGGTGGACCGCAAACTTCCAGCTCGCGCTGGTCATTCTTGCGCCGTAGCGGAAAAAGCGTCTGCGGCGCGTTGCAAGACGACACGGCTGAGGGGACAAGCAACGGCCAGCAGCACGCCGGCACAGACGAGCACGGTGCCATCGGCGGTTTCACCCCAAAACGGCATCGTGCGGACAATCGTCGACCAGAAGCAAATCCACACGAAGGTGACCGCCGCCAGCCAGCTGGTCCAGGTGAGCCGCATGGCGCGCGGCCAGACGAGCGCCACGACTTGGCTCGCCCACATCAGGGCCAGGGAGACGATGGCGATGCCGCACACCGCTTGCCAGCCCAGGAAGGTGCCCAGCATTCCGAGTTCATAAATCGCGTCGACCTGGCGATCACGCGGCGCCCGTCCCTCGGGCATGGCCGGCCAAATCAACAAGCCGATGAGAATGCCGACCAGCAAGCCCGCCGCTCCTTCCACCCCGGCCAGCATCGCCGAGCTGACGCTCAACAATTCGGGCAGAACTTTTCCCAGCGGCACGGGCCGGATGGCCGCCCACATCAGAGGCACCGCCAGTCCCCACCATCCGCTGAACACCAGCAGCGGTCGTGAAATTGGCTTGCGTTCCTGCGTCATGAGGGCCGCACAGACCAGCGTGCCGACGAGCAGCAGATGATAGGCGACGAAGATCCAATCGCTCGGCGGAATGTCAACCGAGAACGAGGTGCGCGCCGGCAGGTTCGCCCTGCCTTCGACTCCTTCCAACCAGCCGAGCGTGGCCAGCACGATGCCGAACAGGGTTTCGACGAACACGTATTGCGAAGAGATCGGCAGACCGCAATCGCGGCATTTGCCGTTCAGCAGCATCCAGCCCACGATCGGAATGTTGTCGCGCCAGCGGATGGCGTGTTTGCAGCGCGGGCAGTGCGACGGGGGCCAGAACAGGCTGCGGCGGCGCGGCAAGCGGTGGACAACGACGTTGGCAAAACTGCCGAGCAGCGTTCCCAACACGAACAAGAAGCCGAGCAGCAGGGCTCCGCCCCCGGGCGTTTCGGTCAGCTCGTGGACGATTCCCCGCGGACCGAGCGTGGAAAGCATACCTATACCCAGCGCGGCCGTTCCCGCAGGCTGCTAAAAAAAGTCTAAACCTGTAACGAGAGCTTGCCGCCTTATGGAACCCCGCATCCCCGGCGCGGGCGGTCATCGGCCGTCCAGTCACCCTCGAGGGTCCAATTCACGCTCACCTGATACACTACGACATCCTTGCGGCCATGCCCACCCGGGGGGATCGATTTTTCACCCAGCCGAGCCGAACTGGCGTTTCGGGGCCACATCGGCCGGAGGCGGTGCGATCAGATGACGCCGTGCAGCGGGCCGCCCGCCGTGGCCAGGGCCTCGACGCGGCGCAGGACGTCGGGGTCTTCCTCCAACGGCGGCGCATGGTGCGGCTTTGCGCGGGCGTCGATCACCAGCGACCCGCGACAGCCCCAGTGCTTGGCCTCCACGAAACTGCCGACCCCGTGTACGTCGGCCGCGGGATTGCTGCGGGTGAACGTGGTCCAGAGAAAATTCGCCAGCCGTTCGGCCACGAACCGGCTGTCGTCGACCAACACGACCAGTGGAAAGCGGTTCAGCGGATGCGCGGGGTCGATTGCCCCAATCGTGGCTCCCAAGCGCGCGTCTCCTAGCGTCGCATCGCCGGAGAAAGCCGGCCCCTCGACGGCCAGCACGCCGGGCAGGCAAAGTCGGGGGGCGGTGAACGGCTCGGGCAGCGTCAGGCCAGTGAGCTCGCCGGGCAACTCGCGGCGCGGCGGGCCGGCGGCGGCGATCACCAGTTTCGATCCTTCGTTCAAGCCCGAGCCGGAGTAATCGAGCGTATCGATCGTCGAGCAGGTCTGAAAGTGGAGATCGCGACGCCAATCGACGCGGGCCAGCACGTGGGCGAAAAACGCGCCGACGTCGTGTACGTCGAGCGCGGGATCGTCTTCGTGGGCCGCGATCCACAAATACTTGGCCAGCGACAACTGGCCTTGTCCCAATGCCGCGTTGGCCAGCGTGAGGAGCTCGGCCGGACGATCACCCCGGGCGTAGGGGACATAGCGTTCGCTGCCGACCGCCAGGAGCAAGGGGTGCACGCCGGTGGCGTCAACGGCGTGCACCGCGTGCAAACCTGGCACCACGCTGGGAATGGCAGGGCCGGTCAGCTCGTGGATCAACTGGCCGAACACGGTGTCTTCCTGCGGGGGCCGGCCGACGACCGTGAAGGGCCAGATGGCGCCGGGGCGGTGATAAACATGTTCGACCTTGAGCACGGGATAATCGTGCGCCAGGCTGTAATATCCCAGGTGATCGCCGAACGGCCCTTCGGGCAACGTGCGCCCCATTTCGACCGTGCCGGTAAGGGTGAAGTCGGCCTCGGCGTAGATCGGCAATTCGCCGGGACGATCGATCATGTCGATCCGCCGGCCGGCCAGCGCCCCGCCGACCGCCAGCTCGCTCAAGCCCTCGGGCAGCGGCATCACGGCGGCCAGCGTCATGGCGGGCGCGCCGCCGACAAAGACATTCACGCGCAGCGGCTTGCCCCCGGCCAGCGCCGCCGCGTGATGGACGCCGATGCCGCGATGGATTTGATAATGCAAGCCAACTTCGCGATTCGTCTCGTACTGGCCTCCCGAAATCTGAATGCGGTACATTCCCAGGTTCGAGTGCCGCAGGCCGGGGCGGGCAGGATCCTCGGTGTACACCTGCGGCAAGGTGATGAACGCGCCGCCGTCGCGCGGCCACGACACGAGCTGCGGCAGATCGCCGACCGCGATTTCGTGCGTCACGGCCGGACCCGTGCCGACTCGCCGCGGCCACATGTGCCACAGCCCCCACGCGGCGCCGAGATAATCCCAGGGAGCCCGCAGCGCCAGTGCAGGTTCGGATTTGAGTTCGATCAGCCGGCGGACACGTTCGAGTGGCTCGCCCAGAATCATTCGCGCCCGGGAAAGCGTGCCGAACAGATTGCTGACCATCGGAAAGCGGCAGCCGACGACATTGGCAAAGAGCAGCGCCGGGCCACCGGCCTGCTGCACGCGGCGATGGATCGCGGCGGCTTCGAGCCGGGCATCTACGGGCTGCTCGATGCGCACCAGTTGGCCCGCGGCAGCCAGGTGGTCGACGCACTCGCGAAGCGGGTGATAGATCATCGGGACAGGTGCGAGAGAGTGTCGATCGTGCGGTGGGGCGCTATCCAGCCTGGGCCCAACAGGAAGCCCCGCTCAGGATATCAGATCGACCGCTGGAGTGCCCATTGTCGCAGCAAACACAACCGGCGCCCGTTGGCAACGTGCCGACGGCAACCGGAGCAATCGAGCGAGACGAACACGAGCGCGGCGCCGCGCCGATTTTTTCGATCGCGGCCCGATGGGCGGAAAGAGGCTGAGCGCTCAGGGACTGGCGCTCAGAGCCTAGCGCTCGCGGAAGGTGATGCGACCCTTGGTCAGGTCGTAGGGAGAGAGTTCGACGCGGACCCGGTCGCCAGGGACGATACGAATGAAGTGTTTTCGCATCTTGCCCGCTACGTGAGCGATGACGAGATGTCCGCCGTCCAACTGCACGCGAAAGCGCGTGTTGGCCAGCGCTTGCGTGACCACGCCTTCGACTTCGAGGGCTTCTTCTTTTTCTTTTTGCCCCATAGAGGCTCCGTGTTAACGATTCGAGCCGGCACCGACCGGCCCTGTGAACGAACCACCCAGTGAGTGAACAACGATTGGCCCGCCGTGCCGCCGTGGACCAAGCGAAGAACTCGCGCG
>DATJTR010000122.1:0-7551 GCA_035503215.1 Pirellulales bacterium | reverse complement strand
TGCAATTCGGCGGGCCTGTCAATCTAACCAACGGCATCGTGCTCAGCCAGCGCAAATCAATCCGCCAACTTGCAACAGCCGGTGGACTTCGCAAACCTTGGATTGGGGAATCATCGGTTTTCCTTCGAAAAGCAGGGCTCGGGGCGATCGGTCACTCGTCCTGGGGAGGGTCCGCGTCGAAATAAAAATCTCCGGGCTCAGGCTCAGGTTCCTCGTCCTGTTCGGTGTCAAAGGGGATCTGATCCGGGTCGAGACCGCCTGCTGGCTCGTCGTCCCAGGGGTCGAGTTCTTCAGGTTCTGGCCACATGAGAATGCGGGCTCCATTCAAAAGGGGGGAGAAGAGAGATAGACCCCTTCAGCTCCGTCAATGCCGGGCATCCTAAAACAGAAAGTGGCCAAATTTCAACCATAATATTGATCAAAAATTTACCCATTCACGTAGCTTCGCATCCTGGAAAAGACCAAGATTTCGGACAGAGGTCGTCGACAAACCCGCTTGTTTCTTCTAAATTCATGAAATAGGGTTTATGGCACCCCCCGGACAGATGCGTCGATAAAACGACCAAAATAATGACCCTTCACCCCTACACACCTGAACGCCTCGATCAACTCGCGCTCCGAGTGTTCGACGTGTGCAGCCGCTTGCGCGGTATGGCGATCCGCGTCCGTGGCGAAGCGATCGAAGAATTCCAGCTTCACGATAAAAAAGCGCTGGAATGGCTCGCCCATTTAGAGGAATGGGCGCAGAAATCGGAGCACGACATCGAGCTCGCGTTGCACCGCAAACGCGGCAGCCGCCGAGCGCGCGAAGCAACGACACGGCCCGACTAGGGGCCCGGCGAGGTGAGTTTGCAAGCATTGCGGGAAACCGCAATGCCAGGCTCGCCTACAGCTTGCTTCCCGATTCTCGAGCGGCGTGACCATGTTCGATTCGTAGATCTGACCGGTCATATGCCCATCACGGCTCGCCGCATTCGCGGTGAATTGCCACGGTTTCGCGCTAAAACGGCGCGCGAAAGCAGTCTGGTCTTTGCCGATGGAAAATCGTATCACCACGGCTTCGCGCCCCTGTTTGCTGCCCGATTAGCTAGCAAGCGCGCTGCCCCGCCCGGAGAGCTCTCCTTCCATGGCTACGACCGATTCCAAATCGTCGCGCCCGGTGGCGACCACCCCAAGCACTGGGGCGGGGGACAAGTCCGCTGGCAAGACGGCCACCGCGCGGCGCGGCGGTCGCGGCCGGCGACTTCGGTGGCTGTTTTTCTGGTTCCCCCTGCTCGTATTCGTGACCGCGGTGGGGATGGGTCCGAGCGTCGTTTCTTGGACGCCGCTTGGCCGTCAGTTGATCAGCCGTTTTGCGCCACTCGATGGGTCGCTCGAAATTCAGTCGCTTTCGATCGGCTGGTTTTCTGCCTTGAATGTGGAAGGCGTCGTGGCCCGCGATTCGACGGGGAACACGGTGGCCGAGATCGCGGCGGTGCGTGGCGACAAGCCGCTTTGGGCAGTGATTGCCTCGCCGCACGAACTTGGGCAAATCGAAGTCGAACAGCCGGCCGCCCATGTCATCCTTCGTCCCGACGGCAGCAACGTCGAAGACTTGCTGCGGCCACTGCTCGCGGGAAACGGCGGCGGGCAGATACCGCCTGTGAACGTGCTCGTCAAAGTCGCCGGCGGCCAAGCCACGATCGACGACCAATCGACGAAACGGGGTTACGCCGTACAAGACCTGGCCGTGGAACTCGATTGGCAGGGAGTTGGCGATTCGGCCCTTAATCTGAAAACCACGGCAAAGTTCATCGACCGTCGGCGAACGACCGACTTGTCGCTTTTGCTTTCAGCCGAGATGGGGGACGAGGAACACCCATTGGGCAAGGGGCGCCTGGCGTGCCACTGCGATCAATTGCCTCTCGACGTGCTTGCGCCAGTCGTGCGCCGTGCGCTGGCCGACGCCCAATTGGCCGGGCGATTAACGGTCGAAATGGAAGCGAATTGGGGAGGCGGACAGGGAGGCGAAGACGCATCGGTGGCCGGCCAGGTCGATGTTGCCGATTTGCTCTTCGCCTCGGCGCTGCTCGGGCCCGATCGTTTGGAAATCGCCAAGCTCCAAGCGCCGTGCCGCATTGTCGGCAAGGAGGGACAGATCGCGGTGGAACAACTATTGATCGATTGCGACTTGGGCAAAGTTTCGGTCACCGGTTCACTCAGTGCCAGCGATCTCTTGTCCGGCGATCCGACTGCCTTGCTGACCAAAGCGCCCTGTCAGATTTCGGGCCGGCTGGACCTCGTTCGCCTGGCAGCGCTGTTTCCCCACTTACTTGCGCTGCGGCCCGGAACGGAGATTACAGCGGGCGAATTGAACGTCGCCCTCGCCAGCCAACCGGCGGCAGGCGGCGGTAATTGGACCGGTTCGCTCGATACCAGCGATTTGGAAGCGGTTTCGGATGGGCGGCCCTTGGCTTGGAAGCAGCCTTTGCAGGTGGACTTCCGCATGCGTGACGCGGGGGGCGGCCTGATCGTTGACAACCTGGAATGCAAATCGAATTTTCTCCAAGTTGCCGCGTCCGGAACGCTCGAGCAACTCACGGCCTCGGCCCAATTCGATCTCGCGCAACTGGCCACCGAACTGTCGCGATTCGTCGATCTGGATGCCTATCAATTGGCGGGAACCGGCGATGCGCACGTGACTTGTCAGACCGACGCTGCCGGAGAACTCAAGGCGCAAGCCGAGGCCGACCTTCGCGATTTCGCGCTCGTCGCCCCGGCGCGGCAACCCTGGCGCGAGCCACGAATCGTACTTCACGCCAACGCCGCGGGCACAGTGGCCGGCGCCGTACTGCGGCAAATTGCCAGCGCCGATGTGCAGCTGCAAACCAGCAGCGATCAGCTCACGGTGCAATTGGCGCAAGCGGTCGAAAATCCGGTCGAGAATCCCTGTCCCGTGATTGTCGGTTGGCAAGGTGATCTGGCCGGAATGTTGCCGCGCATCGCGCCCTGGTTCGACCTGACCGGTTGGGATCTATCGGGCCGGGGCAATCTGAAGATGACGGCGATGCTCGGTATCGCGGCCGTCGACGTCCAGCAACTGCAAGCATCTTTCGAGCCGCTACATCTTTGGGGGCGAGGCCTGTTTCTCGACGAACCGTCGGTCGAAGTGATGGCGTCGGGACGTTGGACGCGGGCGGATGGAAAAACCGCCGTTTCGCTGGCCAGTTTGCGTGGGGCGAGTTGGGTGGCCCGAGTCAACAACGCCGGATTGAATCTCAGCCCAAGTGGTTTCGAATCAAGCGGCAACGCCACGCTGGAGACCGACCTGGGAACGATCGGCCGCTGGACGACCGACCCCAGAGTCCCGGCCGCGCGGCAATTTGGCGGACAATTAGCCGGCAAACTCGATTGGTCGGCAAACCCATCGAGCGCCCGTGGCACGCTTTCAGGCAACATCAACAACTTGCAGGTCGCGCTGCCGGCGACTGCCGGTGGCGCACCGGCGGTTTGGCAAGAGCAGCAGGTGACGGCCGCCGTCGACTTGGACTACGACGCAGCGGGCGACCAATTGCAAATCGGCCGAGGAGAATTAACTGCATCGGCACTCGCAGCCCAAGTGGGCGGGAAAGTCACGGATGTTTCGCAAGCGCCCAACGTCGAATTGCAAGGACAGATTCTGGCCGACTGGCAGCGGCTGGCGCCGCTGTGGCGACCGTATGCCGGCCCGGACGTACAAATCGAAGGACAAGACCCCTGGCCCTTTTCGCTGAGTGGCCCGGTGACGCTCGGAGCCGCAACGCCGCTGGCCGCGCTCGAGCGGATGGCAGGCCAGGCAACCGTGAGTTGGCAACGTGCCAATGTCCGCGGCATCGAAGTCGGGCACGGCGCGATCAATGCCGTGCTGAAAGACGGGGTGCTCGCGTTCGTGCCCGTGGGCGTGGAAATCAGCGGCGGAAAAGTTCTCGTTACTCCGCTGATTCGTCTGGCCACGCAGCCACCCGAAGTCGAATTGCCACGCGGACCGGCGATCGACCATATGGAGCTGACGAGCAAGAACAGCGAGCGGGCGCTGAAATTCATCACGCCTGTGTTGTCGGAAGTCACCCAAACCAAGGGACAGTTCTCGGTGACGCTCGCGGGGGGCAGAGTGCCGCTCGCCAACCCGCTGACTGCCGACATTTCCGGCCAATTGATCGTGCACTCCGTGTCGATGCAACCGGGGCGGATTTTGCAGACGTTACTCGGCTTCGCGCAACAAATCGAAGGGCTGGCCAAGGGGCAAATTCCCTTCGCCCAGTCGATGCAGCCGGTTTCGCTGATGCGGATCGAGAATCAGACCGTCGATTTTCGCATGGTGGGCGGCCGGGTCTATCACCGCGGCTTGCAGTTCACCGCCGGGAACGTCACGATTACCAGTAAAGGTTCGGTCGGATTGGACGAATCCCTTTCCGTGGTCGCCGAAATTCCCATGCACGCCGGCCTGCTGGGAGGCAACTCGAAGTTGAAGGGAGTCAATGGCGACAGCCTGCAGATTCCGATCGAAGGCACCTTGGAGCACCCGAAAATCGATCCGCGAATCATCGAAAAACTGACCGGGGCAGTCCTGAAAACCACGATCGTCAATCCACTCAAGCAACTCGAGAAGCTCGTTCCGGGCGAGCCGACGCAATGAAGCTCGTTCTGTTGGGCACCGCAGGCTATCACCCCAGCGACCAGCGGCAGACGGCTTGTTTGATGTTGCCCGATTTGGGAATCCTGCTCGACGCGGGCACCGGAATGTATCGGGCCGCCGATTATCTTTCAACCGATCGGCTCGACATTTTTCTCACGCATTCGCATCTCGATCACATCGTCGGGCTGACGTATCTGTTCGACGTGATTGCCGGCCGGCGCATCGCGCCGATCATGATTCATGGCGCCGCCGAAAAGCTGGCCGCGATCCGCGAGCATGTGTTTTCCGAGTTGATCTTTCCGGTCTTGCCTCCTTGCCAATTCGTGCCGCTCACCGGCCCGGTAGATCTGGCGGGCGGCGGTCGCTTGCAAAGCTTTCCGCTCGTGCATCCTGGCGGAACACTGGGATTCCGCCTCAATTGGCCGGGGCATTCGCTGGCCTATGTCACCGACACCACGGCCCGGATCGACGCCGGCTACGTGGAGCAAATTCGCGGGGTCGACCTGTTAGTGCACGAGTGCAATTTTCCCGACTCACAGGCTGAATTCGCCGAGCAGACCGGCCATAGTTGGACGACTGCGGTGGCCGAGGTGGCGCGCGCAGCCGCAGTGGGGAAGCTGGTGCTGGTTCACATCAACCCACTCGCGCGCGAAGCAGATCCGGTCGGCTTGGCCGCGGCCCAGGCGATTTTTCCGCGTACCGAGTTGGGGCACGACCGCATGGTCGTGGAGTTTTGAGCGCGGAGTTTTGAGTCGTGCACGACTCAGCCGCGGCAAGCGGCAGGCGGCTATTTGGCCGTTTCGGCCGGGCGAGTGGCGATCTGGCCGCCGCGCCCTCCCTCGTAGATGCTGAATTCAGCCCACACCGGCATGTGGTCGGAAACTTGCAGCGCGTCGTCGGTCGTCAGATTGTATTGACGAATCAGATCGAACACCCCGGAGCGGCCGGTGTATTCGGTGGTGGCGACCTTGGAAAAAATCAGATTGTCGTACTGCTTCGTGCCACGGGTGTTGGTCGGCATGCCGGAGATGGCCGCGCTGATGCCCGACAACTGGCCCAGTCGGCCGAGATGGGCATCGTCGACGTTCAAATCGCCCAGCACGATGATGTCGTCCTCGTGGCGGCCGTCGTCGCGAACGACGCGAAACACCCCGGCCAGGGCATCCAGCTCCTGACTCGTTTCGTCGGGGTCGGTGTGGATGTCGGCCAGCGTGAAGGTGAAGGCTTGCTCGGCGGGCGGCCCGCGAACGCGAAACCAGGCGACGAGCGGTTCGCGGTGGAGCAGGTCGTCGGGATCGGCCACTGTATAGAGAGCGGTACGATCGGCCTCGATGCTGGCCGTGTCGTAGATGAACGCGTACTGTTCCTTGCTGTTCGAGCGGCCGAGCCGGGGGCCAATCAGATAGTCGTAATGGCGCCCCGTGCTGTTGATCAGGTCGAGGAACCGCGGCAGGACGTCGTCGGTCTTCGCCCGTATTTCTTGAATGGCCACGACGTCGAATTGGCGGATCACGTCGGCCAGAACGTTCATCACGGCCGGTTTATCGAGCTTGGCGGCGCCGAAAACCTGAATGTTGAACGTACCGATTCGGATCGTGCCCCCGGTTCGCGCGGCCGGAGCAGGAGCGGAGTCGCCGTAGTCCGCCGGCTGCGAGGCGACTCGCGGCCGAACCTTGAGGTGTTCCAGCCCCTCGATCTCGTAGTGCTGAAAAAACCACCAGCTGCCGCCGCCGACGAGCATGACGGCCAACAGAAGAACGCCGCGGCGCATGATATCCCTTCCGTGGGCGAAACGTGGCGACGGTCGCCGACGGTTCCAAGCAGCCGTGCATGGCACCACAGGCGGTAAATCGGCATAATCGAGACCATCCGGGATGGCCGGGCGGGGAACGATAATCGAACCGGGCTGGCTGTTCCAGGCGAATTTGGGCTTGGTGGGTCCGTTTGAATCGACTGCGCCGGCCGCCACCGAAGGCCCGTATCAGAGCGTGCGTAATGAGGCAAACTGCTTACGCCACGGCATGTTATGATGGAAGAGCTGGCAACCGCCCGCGGGGCGTACCATCGGCGGTGCCGCCCGATCCGTCGAACCCCACTCGCCCACAAGCCGGCATTTCTTCATCCAATCCCGCTGCTTGAAGAGCTGCGTCTCCCCGCATGACGGTCGACCCAACGCTCATCGCGATCTTCTTGGCGTATACCGTGGCTTGGTTGCTCGAAGCCTCGCGATTGTTCGCGCGCTCGGCCACCCGCGGGCTGGCCGCCACCGGGCTGACAGCAGGGGGATTCGTCGTCGAAACGTGCTATCTCGGTTATCGCGCAGCCGCGGCGCCCGTGAGTCCGCTGTCGAGCAGTTTTGATTGGTGCTTGCTGGCGGCTTGGCTGCTGGTAGCCGCATTTTTGTACCTGGCGATCTACCATCCCCGGGGGGCTCTGGCTCTGGTCGTGCTGCCGATGGCTTTGCTGCTGGTTCTGGCGGCGGCCTTGTTCGCTGATCAGCAGCCGATCGCGCCGCAAGGAGCCTCGCAGTTGTGGGGAGCCATTCATGGCATTTTTTTGCTACTGGGAACCGTGACGGTCATGATCGGCTTCGCCGCCGGCGTCCTCTATTTGATTCAAGCAACCCGCTTGAAACGCAAGCTGCCGCAGCCCGGTGGCCTGCGGTTGCCCAGCTTGGAATGGCTCGACCGGATCAACAGCCGGGTGGTGGTGATCTCGACGATATTCGTGGCCATCGGTTTCTTGGCCGGCGTGGTGCTGAACGTCAGTCTTGCCAGGCACGGCAATCGCGAGCTGTCGTGGAGCGATCCGGTCATTTTCAGCTCGGCTCTGATGTTGGCCTGGCTCGTCGCAGCGGCGCTGTTTGGCCGGCTGTATAAGCCGGCACGCCACGGCCG
>DATJTR010000121.1:0-4243 GCA_035503215.1 Pirellulales bacterium | reverse complement strand
CGCCCCGGGATTCGAAACCGCCTTCAGTTCCCACGGCTGGGCCAGGTCGCCCGGCCGGCGGGCATAGCCGACGTATCCGCCCGGATCCCAACCGAAGAGCAGCTCGCCGGCCCCGTCGCCATCGATTTCGACCCACATGGGGCTTTCGTTGTTGGTAACCGGGGCAATCAAGTGAGGCTTCCAAACCTCCCCTTCTTTTTCGGGTTGCTCGAACCAATGCGTCCCTTCGCCCGGAAAGCCAACGACGATCAGGTCGATGCGGCCGTCGCGGTTGATGTCCTCGGCGAAATTGCAGAACGATTTGCTATAGCCGTGCGGATCGAACTCCGTCGGCTTTTCGAGCACCGACACCATGTGCCAATCGGGAGCGGCGTAATAGACGCTGCCGGCCGAGACGTCGAGCTTGCCGTCGTGATTGAAATCGCCGACGGCCGAGCCTTCGCTGCGGAACTTGTCGTCGAGAACGGTCTTCTTGAATTTCACTTCGGCGCGGGCGGCACCGCTCGCGGCCAGCATGACGGCAAGCGCCACGAGGAGGAGCGAAGCGGGAGCGCCGGCGGAGAAAAATCGAAAACGGCGGTGGGGCGTGCGAACCATCGGGAAGCCTCGTCTACCGAGCGGGTGGGTGATGCGACACGGTATCGCCGGCCCGGGGCTGCGGCGAATTCATGGGGCTAGCTTAGTAGAAGGTGCTAGCGAAAGCAAATTTGCCGGCGAGGGGCGGTCGATCAGAGCAAGCTCTCCAAAAGCAAGCGAATTTTACGCATCTCGGCCGCGTGGTCGACGTCGGGCATCTCCCAAATGTGTACCGACAGGGCCCGGTTGTAATGGACGCGGGAGAGTTGGGTCACCAGCTTGCCGTATTCGACCAAGCCCTGCCCGACGCGCACTTCGAGCTTGTCCTTGGTCGTGTCGCGCAGGTGGGTGTGGACCACGTGCTTGAGCACCTGGTCGTAGTTGCCGCCCGAGTGGGGACCGAAGACATAGTGGCTGGGGTCGAGCGTGAGGCCGAGGCCCTTCACATTGTCGCACAGCACGACCGCAGTGTCGGGGTCCTGGGTGATGCGGCCGGTTTCGGTCTTCAGACCGACGACGACGCCTTCGTGCCCGGCGATGGCCACCAGGCGTTTCAAACGCTCGATCTCGGCGTTGAAGGGGGTCCCCAGTTCCGCGGCCGGAACGACCATGGCCACCACTTTCGTGGCCTTGGCCAGCCGGCAACAGGAGGTGAACTGTTCGTAATAGAGTTCGCCTTCGGCGGTGATGTCGACGCTGTAGGCGGCGATCGTCAGCCGATAGGTCTCGCGGCAAGTGGCGATCGCCTTTTCCAAGTCGGCATGCACGGCCGAGGGCCGGAGCTGCTTGCCGTTCTCATGGATGGCGATTTCGACGCTGGTGTACTCCAGATCGACCAGTCGCTGGAGGGCCGCGTCCAGGGGCAGGTTGGCAAAGCAATCGGTCGAGGCGGCAACAAACACGCGGGAACTCCTTTTCAATCCGTCGCAGGGGAGGGTGTTTCGATTCGCGAGCCGAAAAGTCGCAGCCTCTTTAGCTCTGCCCGCGCCGCGCCGCACGCTCTGCCAATCGCTGCCCTTCGGATGGCCGCCACAGGGCCAGCGTGCCATGCTCGCCGCGTGCCGCCGAGAACCGTAAATACGGCGGTGGCGGCAGGCGAAAACGAGTGTCGCCACGGGGGTCGCCTCCTCTCCGTGCCGGCTGTCGTAGCTTATCGCCCCGGGGCATCTCAGCCAAGGGGCGCACTGCGGAAGACCGCATCGGCCGCCGGTGCGCCGAAAAACCTCACTTATTGCCCAGCTACGAAATCGGTTAAACTGGTGCTGCCCGCCCGACCGGCAGACCAACGGCCGCTGGGGCGGGCGGTTGGAAACGCGGGCTGGTTCTCGGTGCATCGAAAAAGGGTGGCCAGGCGGATGCTGGCACCGGTGCTCCGGGCCGCTCGCTCCCCTTTTGGTTTCAGCACCAACAGAAAACTCCCCTGGGGTGGTGAATGAATAGCGTGCTGGCTGTCGTTTTGGCGGGGGGAAAGGGCTCGCGGCTCGAGCCATTGACGCGCGATCGAGCCAAGCCTGCGGTTCCCTTCGGCGGATTGTATCGGATCATCGACTTCACGCTGTCGAACTGCCTGAACAGCGGCATCCGCAAGATGCTGGTGCTCACGCAGTACAAGGCGATGAGTCTCGATCGGCACATCAACCTGGGTTGGCGGCGGTTCTTGTGCCGCGAGTTGGGCGAGTTCATCGACGTCGTCCCGCCGCAGCAGCGGATCGACGAACATTGGTATCAGGGGACGGCCGACGCGGTCTATCAGAACATCTACACGCTGGAGAAGGAACATCCCGAGTACGTGGTGATCCTGGCTGGCGACCACATTTACAAGATGGACTATTACAGCCTGGTCGAGTTCCACAAGGACACCCAGGCCGATTTGACCGTGGCCACGCTGCGCGTGACGGCCGAAGAGTCGCGGCATTTCGGCGTGGTGCAGGTCGACAGCCAGCAGCGGATCATGGGCTTCGAGGAGAAGCCGGCGGTCGGCAAGCCGATTCCCGGGGACCCGCAGCACATCTTCGCCTCGATGGGCATCTACGTGTTCACGGCCCGCTTCCTCTTCGAGCAGTTGTGCATCGACGCCACGAAGCCGGGGAGCGTACACGATTTCGGCCGCGACATCATTCCGTCGATCATCGATTCGCACCGCGTGTTTGCCTTTCCGTTTCGCGATGAGAACCGCAAGCAGGACGCCTACTGGCGCGACGTCGGCACGCTGGACGCCTATTACACGGCCAACATGGATTTGATTTCGGTCGATCCGCAATTGAACATGTACGACGAGCACTGGCCGATCCGCACCTACCACCCCAACTATCCGCCGCCCAAGTTCGTGTTTGCCGAGGAGGGGACGCATCCGCGCCGCGGCACGGCCCTGGACAGCATCATCTGCCAGGGGAGCATTCTTTCCGGCGGACAAGTCGAGCGGTCGATTCTGGGCCCCAACGTGCGCGTCAACAGCTATTCGCACGTGGAAGATTCGATCTTGCTGGAAGGGGTCGACATCGGCCGGCATTGCCGCGTGAAGCGGGCCATTATCGACAAAGGCGTGCGGATTCCGCCCGGCACCCACATTGGCTACGATATCGAGCACGACCGCGCCCGCGGCTTCACGGTGAGCGAGGGGGGCGTGATCGTCATCGCCAAGGCCGACGGCGTGGATCACTTCGTCGATTCCGAAGTGATGCAAAACGCGTAAGCGGCATACCACCCAGCGCTGGCGACAAACTTGCAGCGGCTACGTGTCCGGGCAATTCCCGCTACTATTCGAAGCGAATGACCGTGAACGAGTAGGGGGGCAAGCGATAGGGGAGCGGCGACTGCGTCGCGTCGAACGCCCACTCGCTTTTCTGCGGCACCAGCCGGCGGGGATCGTCGGCCGTGTTCACCGTATCGACCGGGCCGGCCAGTTGTTCGACCTGGGCTGTCTTTTTGGACGGCTTGAAACCGGCCAGTTCGAGCGTGGTGTCGCACGCCTCGCCGCTGGTATTCACCAGCTCGACAACGAGAGTCTTGCCATCGTCGCTGCGCTTGCCGGCCACGTCGATGTGCTCGGGACTGCCGGCGACTTCGCTCGGTAAGAGCAGCGGCTGGAACGCCCGCGAGAGCATCTGCGTCGTATAGCCGGGAGGCTGCAGCCAGACCTGCGACGGATTGAGAAACAACAGCCCCTGATCCCAGCTATTGTCGTTCTGGCCGTCGGGCTGCAGGCCATTGGCCGAAGTGACGACGGGCAAGCCGAGACGTTCGCACATGTGCGTCCCCACGGCGTTGGCCACCGCGCGGCGCTGGGCATGATTGTGGGCGTTGAACTCGAAGACCACGACGGAGTGTTTCGCGCCGTTGGCCACTTTGTCGAACGCTTCGCAAATGGTGTGCAGAGCCTTCAGATCGCCTGCTCGATCGGGGCCATCGGTCGACACGTGGATGTCGAACCAGACTTCGCGATCGTGGGCTTTGGCAAACTTCAGCACCTCGGCCTGGCCGGCGAACGAGGTGATGCCCGAGGCGGCTCCGCCGAAGTGCATCGGATCGGTAATCGGCTGTTTGTAGACGAAGTCGCCGACGACGATCGTCATCTTTGGATCTTTGGCCCAGATGGCTTCGGCCATTGGCTTGAAGCGGGCGACATACTTGTCATCAATCCGCTCTTCATTGCCCAGTTCGATGAAGT
>DATJTR010000120.1:0-4046 GCA_035503215.1 Pirellulales bacterium | reverse complement strand
CTATCCCTCAGGCACGAAGGAACGTTCGAATCGGTCGTCGACGGTCAACCAGGGCCAAAGGTATCGGGCGAAGGTAAACATCCCGAGCTGCTGACCAACTTTTACAACGTCATGCGCAGCCGGCAGACGAGCGATCTATTGGCACCTTTGGAATACGGCCGCACGGCCGCAGGCCTGTGCCATTTGGCGAACATTTCGTACCGGTTGGGGCGATCGGTCGAGTTCGATCCGGCCAAGGAGACTTTCCCGCACGACGAACAGGCAACCGCGATGCTTTCGCGTGCCGTTTACCGATCCGGATTCGAACTGCCGGACAAGGTGTGACGTGCCGCAATCGTACGATGCCGTGTTGGTCGTCTCGTTTGGCGGCCCCGAAGCCCCCGACGAAGTGTTGCCGTTCTTGGAGAACGTACTCCGCGGCAAGAACGTGCCGCGCGAACGGATGCTGGCCGTGGCCGAGCACTACGATCATTTCGGCGGTCGTAGTCCGATCAACGAGCAAAACGGCGCTCTCATAGCCGCGCTCGAGGCGGAACTGGCGGCTCAGGGCCCGGCGTTGCCGGTGTATTGGGGCAATCGCAATTGGCATCCTTTGCTGCCGGACACCTTGGCCAAAATGGCCCGCGACGGAGTGCGGCGAGCGCTGGCGCTGGTCACCAGCGCCTATAGCTCGTATTCGAGTTGCCGGCAGTATTTGGAGAATATCGTCGACGCGCAGCGCGCCGTCGGCGCCACGGCGCCCGAGGTGCATAAGTTGCGGGCGTTCTTCAATCACCCCCGCTTCATCGCCGCGCAGGTCGATCGGGTACGAACGGCTTGGGAGCAGATTCCCTCCGAGCGCCGTACGGCGGCCGAACTGATCTACACCGCCCACAGTATTCCGCAAACGATGGCCGACGGCTGCGACTACGCCGCCCAGTTGCGCGAAACGGGCCGCCTTGTCGCCGAGCAACTGGCGGAGAGCCCGGCCGATCTGCCGAATTGGGATTTGGCCTATCAAAGTCGCAGCGGTCCCCCGAGCCAGCCCTGGTTGGGACCGGACATCGGCGACCGGCTGCGCGCCGCACATGTCGCCGGGGTGCGCGATGTCGTAGTGGCGCCGATTGGCTTTCTTTCCGATCACATGGAGATTCTTTACGATCTGGATACCGAAGCCGCGGCGATTGCGGCCGAGATGGGATTGAACCTGGTGCGTGCCGGCACGGTGGGGAGCCACCCGGAATTGATCTCCATGATTCGCGAATTGATCATCGAGCGAATGAGTCCCGGTGGCGTGCGGCTGGCCTTGGGAACGCTGGGCCCGCGCCGCGACGAATGCCCGACCGATTGTTGTCCTTTGGGCAAGCGTCCCGGCCCTCCAAGCAAGTAACGGCTGCTTCTTCACTCCCGCTCTATGATCATCGCCACCGCGTTGCCGCCGCCGAGGCACAGCGTGGCCAGTCCGCGAGCGAGGCCGCGAGCAGAGAGCGCGTGCAAGAGCGTCACGAGTACGCGGGCGCCGCTGGCGCCGATCGGATGGCCCAAGGCGATCGCTCCCCCGCGCACGTTCGTCTTGGCCGGATCGAGGTCGAGGGCCCGCATGCAGGCCAGCATTTGCGCGGCGAACGCCTCGTTCATTTCGACCAGGTCGATATCGCGCAGCTTCAGTCCGGCTTTCGCCAGCACGCGCTCGACGGCGCGAACCGGGGCTATGAAAACCTCCTTGGGGGCGACCCCGGCGGTGGCCGCGGCCACGATCCGAGCCCGCAGTGGCGAGGAATGGCTGCGAGCGACGGCCTCGGAAGCGACGACGACCGCCGCCGCACCATCGCTCAATTGCGACGAATTGCCGGCGGTCACCGTGCCGGTGCCGGCAAAACTTGGCTTGAGGGCCGCGAGCGCCGTAAGGCTGGTGTCAGCCCGCGGACCTTCGTCGCGATCGAACCGCTGAGTCGTTTTGCCCACCGGAACGGCGAACGGAACCGTTTCGGCCGCAAATTCGCCGGCCGCGATGGCGGCGACCGCGCGGCGATGGCTTTCCAAGGCAAAGGCGTCCTGATCGGCGCGGGAAACCGAATGGAGCGCAGCAATAAAATCGGCTTCGGTCCCCATCGCACAGTTTTCAAACGAGCACCACAGGCCATCCGAGAGCATTGAGTCGACCGCCGGCCTATCGCCGAACTTCCAGCCTTGCCGCACGCCCGGCAACAGATAGGGCGCCCGACTCATACTTTCCATGCCACCGGCGACGATCACCGTGGCGTCTCCGGCACGAATCGCCTGATCGGCCAGCATGACGGCCTTCAGGCCCGAGCCGCAGACCTTGTTCACGCTGGCCGCCGCCACGGTGTGAGGAAGTCCCGCGGCCAGCGCGGCTTGACGGGCCGGCGCTTGACCGACGCCCGCCGATAAGACATGCCCTAAAACGACCTCGTCGACCGCGGCAACGTCGATCTGGGCTCGGCATAACGCTTCAGCGATCACCGGGGCCGCCAGCTCCGGAGCGGTAAGGTGGGCCAGCGAGCCTTGGAATCTTCCGATCGGCGTGCGGCAGCCTGCGAGGAGATAAGCGCGAGTCATTGAAAATGCCACAACGGCGATACGCAATCCTAGGGAGGAGCTGGAAAATTATACGCGGGGAGGGATTACCGAAAAGCTGACCCAAGCCAGCAATTTCGTGCCGAGGCAAAGCCCCGCTGCACGTCCGCCGGACCGATGCTAATTTGATCCAGCACCACCCTTCAAACTCTGCCAAGCCACGGTCGCGTCATGGCGAACACGACTTGCAAATCGACCAAACTCTGGGAAAATTCGTCTTGAACGACTGCCAAGGCGGCAAGTGCAAGCGTTCCAGCCCGCAGCCCACCTAACCTCACCTTCCACGCGGTTCGGAGTCAGAATGGATCACCTCCGTTCTCACTGGCCGCGTCGCGCGAATGCGACTTGAGGCGTGGCCCCGCACGGCGGCTCCGCTCGACTTGGACCTCCCAGAATTGCCCTCATTTACTGGCCGAAGACGGCGGAGCACTGGCTCCCATTGGCCTCGGGCGTCGCAGCCTCGTTCGTTGGCAGAGGCCCACATGACGATCCACACCGAGTCGCGCAACCAGCTTCTCGCCCGTTTGCCGGAGGACGACTTCCATCGGTTGTATGCCCGCATGCAACTCACCAAACTGGAGGCCGGGCAAGTGCTTTCCAAGGCCGGCGCCCCGGTCGATTGCGTTTATTTTCCCGACCGGGCGATCATCTCCGCGATCACCATTCGTGAGAATGGTGGCAGCCATGAAGTGACGACGATCGGCCGCGAGGGGATGGTCGGTTTGGGAGCACTGTCGGCCGAGAGCATCTCGTCCTGCGAGTTGATCGTGCAGGTCGGCGGCGACGCGCTACGGCTGGACACCGACGCACTCGAACAGGAGGCGTCGCTCGACAGCTCTCTGCGGCGTCTGTTGCGGCTGTACCATGCCGCCTTTCGTGCCCAGATCGCCTACTCCGCGGTGTGCAACATGCTGCATTCGGTCGAGCAACGTTGCTGCCGCTGGCTGCTGACGACCTGCGACCGACTCGAAACGAACGAGCTGCCGCTCGGGCACGAGTTTTTGGCCAGCATGCTCCAACTGCGGCGGACGAGCGTACCGGACGTGTTGCGCCCGCTCAGTAAACAGAAGCTGATCCGCAATCGGCGCGAATCGTTGGTGATCGCCGACCGTAGCGGGCTGGACCGCCTGGCCTGCGGCTGTTACCGCGGCGTACGCGACGCTTTCGATCGCCTGCTTCGCTAGCCGCATTCTCAGGCGAGGGAACGACACACCGCGCAACTTAGTTTCGCGCTGCGCCAGAAGCCTGCGCTTTGCCGCGAGCGGCGCAGGAAGCCTGCCGCGCGTCATCATCGGCCAATTCGCGCTGCAAATCGGCTCGCTCGCGCTCGAGGGCGGCCACCTGTTCGGCAGATCGAGTTGGATGTCCCACCGCGACGGCGATTTGCGCCATCCGCTTTTCGATGGCCGCTCGCTCGTAAGCCGCCAGCGGTTTCGCCGTTTTGCCGGGCGGGTGGAAGAAAATGGCGT
>DATJTR010000119.1:0-2696 GCA_035503215.1 Pirellulales bacterium | reverse complement strand
AGGCCAGCGCGAGTCGTTGCTTCCAACCACCCGACAACTGGCCGGCCCGGCGATCGAGATAGTCGGAGAGAGCGAGTTGATCGACGAGCGCCTTTTTCCGCTCGCGGGCGCCGGCGGCCGAAAGGCCATAGATGCCGGCATAAAAATCCATGTTTTCGCGGGCCGTGAGATCCTCGTAGAGCGAAAACCGCTGCGACATGTAGCCGGTCGTCGCGCGAATCGACTCGGCGGCCGTGCGAACGTCGTAGCCCAACACCCGCGCCGAGCCGGCGGCGAAGGGAATTAGGCCGCACAGGGCGCGGATGAGCGTGGTTTTGCCCGATCCGTTGGGACCCAAGAGGCCGAAAATCTCGCCCGGGCGAACCGAGAGCGTGACCCCTTCCACCGCGGTGAACGTGCCGAAGCGGATCGTGACGTCGCGAACGTCGATGATCGGCTGGGGGGCGGAGGAGGGGGCGGCCAATGGGTCCGGCGGCGTGGTCGCCGGCGAAGCCGGGGGCGGGGGCGAAGGTGAGAAGCGATCGGTCATTGCGGCCTGGCGGCGCGGGAAGTGGGGCGATCGAGACCGACGCGGACCGGTTCGCCTTGAAGGAGGACCGAGGCGGCCATGCCTGGCTTGAACACTCCGTCGGGATCGTCGACGCGGACCTTGATGCCAAACACCTGAAAGTGGCGTTCTTCGACGCTTTGCACGTTGCGCGGCGTGAACTCGCTTTCACTGGAGATTTGAATCACCGTGCCCGGGAAACGCCGGCCGGGCTGGGCGTCGCAACCGACGCTGACCGGTTCATCGACCCGGACACGCCAGAGATCGGTTTCGGGCACGTAGACTTTGACCCATTGATCGTCGGGGCGGAGCACGCGGACGACCGGCTGATTGGCCGGCACCAGATCGCCCTTGCGGACCGAAACCACCTGGACCACGGCTTTGCTGGGAGCCAGGACCTCGGCTTCGGCCAGGTTGGCCTCGATCTCCTTGAGCTGGCCGCGGGCTTCAACGACGTTGGCTTCGGCCAGGGCAATGTCTTCGGCCCGGGTGCCGGCCAAGAGCAGATCGAGACTGGCCTGGTTGGCGGCCAGGTGGGCGCGGCCGCGTTCGAGGGCCGCTTGCTTCGCGTCGAACTCCGAGCGTGAGAGGGCGCTGGGCGAAAGCTTTTGGGCCCGCTCGAAATCTTCCTCGGCCAATTTGAGATCGGCCTGGGCGCTGGCGAGATCGGCCTTGGCCTGGCGGATTTCTTCGGCGCGGGGGCCGTTTTTGGCTTTTTCCAGGTCGGCTTCGGCCGCGGCCAGCCGGCCTTGCTGCTGCAAGGCCTGGGCTTCGAGCTCGGGCGCCTCGAACCGCACCAGCAGCTTGCCAGCTTCGACCGTGTCCCCTTCGGCGACGTTCACCTCGGCCACGCGGCCGCCGACTTTCGAGCCGAGCCGCACCTCCTGGGTTTCGACCACGCCTGGCAACTCGACTTCGGCCGGGCGAGAAAAACTCAGAAAGAGCGTAATCACGGCGATGACCGCCGCCAGCGCGACGCCGACCAGAATTCCTTTCCAGGAGCGTCGTTCTTGAGTCGCGTTGTTTTCCACTACAGGCCTCGCACACTGTCCGCGGGCAGGACGGCCACGCCCGGTCTCGACGTGCGGCACCTCTCATGCCGGGGGCGCCGACCTTCCGCCTGGGCCGCGTATTGAGCCTGCCGCGGCATCGAGATACCCAATTTTACCAGGCAAGTATTTGGCGGGCACGCGAGGTTCCGGCCGAGCGCGAAGAATGTGCGACTACGCACACCGCCCGCTGACCCAATCGAACGGGGACGATCAGTGGCCAGAGCGCGGGTCGTGGCCCGGCGGCCGGCGACGTTTGCGGGGCACGAGGGTTTTGGGGCTGTCGGTTTTCGACGATGGTTCGGCGCCATGCGATTCCGGCTCGGCGTGCGGGTCAACGGGGGGACGGTCGGGGCCGGCGGGTGCCGCACCGATTGGCGCCGGGGGTGGGCCGAAACGCTGGATCACGTCGTAGAAGACGGGGGTCAGGAAGATGCCGAACAGCGTCACGCCGAGCATGCCGGAAAAGACGGCCAAGCCCAGGGTGTGGCGCATTTCGGCGCCGGCCCCTTCGGCCACCACCAGCGGCACCACCCCGAGGATGAAGGCGAAGGAGGTCATCAGAATCGGGCGGAGACGCAGGCGGCAGGCTTCGATGACGGCCCGCCGGCGCTCGACCCCTTGTTCTTGCTGCTGCTTGGCGAATTCGACGATCAGAATGGCGTTCTTGCTGGCCAGGCCGACGAGCACGACCAGCCCGAT
Source organism: Pirellulales bacterium (assembly GCA_035503215.1). Lineage (GTDB taxonomy): Bacteria > Planctomycetota > Planctomycetia > Pirellulales > PALSA-1355 > DATJTR01. The sequence continues at coordinate 398 of DATJTR010000119.1, read as the reverse complement.
CTGGGTGAAAATGTTGACGTCGAGGCGGTCGAGATCGACGCCGACGACCGAGCAGAGCAAGCACATCGGCACGACCAGGATCACGGCCATCGGCAGCTTCCAGCTTTCGTACTGGGCGGCCAGCACCAAAAACACAAAGACCACGGCCAGGGCGAAGACGAACACGGCCGTGTTGCCGGCCTGAAGTTGCATGTAGGTCAACTCGGTCCAGTCAAAAGCCATCGAGGGGGGCAAAACCTTGTGGGCGATTTCCTGCATTTCGGCGATGGCCTGGCCCGAGCTGGTGCCGGGGGCCATGTTGCCGTTGATGGCGGCGGCCGAATACATGTTGTAGCGCATCACGGAGACGGGGCCGCTGGAATCGCGCACGTCGAGCACGGTGCCGAGCGGCACCATGT
>DATJTR010000118.1:0-5228 GCA_035503215.1 Pirellulales bacterium | reverse complement strand
AAACTGAAGATCGACGTCGATACGATCAAGCGGTTCGGCATCCAGCATGGCGAGAAGCTGGTGTTTGGCCTGGCGGTGTTCGTGCTCCTGCTGTTCATTTGGAACACCATTCAACTGGAGGTGCTGGGGCCGGACAAACAGCCTGACCGGCTAGCGGACTTGTCGCAAAAGACAGACACGCACATCAAGACTTCTAACTGGGATCCGGTACGGCAAAACATCGAAGTGATCGACTATCCGATGCGCGCCAAACACGTGGCGTTGGATGAGAAGGACTACCATCTCCAGGTCTATCTCGACAAACCGCTATGGGAACAGCACGACAAGCGCCCCATTCCCAAGGTTTTGCCGGTGGAAGAACTGGTGGCGACCCCGGGACAGGGTTTTCTGGCGGTAAAACCGGACGGAGAAACGGCCAGCGTCGGGGAAAGCGTCGCCCTGAAGAACGCGGGGGAGACCAAGCCACGCGGAGTAAAGCTTGGGAAGGAATTCGTGCCCAAGGGATTCTATTACATCGCCGTCACCGGCGTGGTGCCGGTACGGAAACAGATCGGCATCTACGAAGAAGCTTTCCGCAACGGCATGGGGTACAACGCGGGCAAGGACGTGCCGGTGTATCGCTTTGGGAAAATCGAACGGGCTGAAACCATCGCCGGCAAGACCGTGTGGAAGGAGATCGACCTGGGAAGCGTGATCAAATTCGTGCGCGACTGCGCGCCGGAAAAGCCGGCCGACGTCGTGGACCCCGATTACGTCGACCGGTTCACCATGCCGCTCGGTCCCCTGTTGGGAGAGGAGTGGAGTCCCGCGGTCGCTGGCCATCCTAAGATTCCGCCCGCCGGACGGTTCGATCAGACGAAGAAGCAACCGGAAAAAACCGAAGCCCCGCCTGCTGTTGCCGAGAGTGCGGAGAACTTTAGTTTCGATAGCCCCAACCCTAAAGCGGCTGCGCCGGCAAAAGCAGCGCCTGCCGCCGCCCAGGCCGCGCGGGGTCCCGCGCCCGCTCCCGTGCACGAAGAGAAGCTGTTTCGATTCATCGACTACACGGTCGAGCCGGGAAAGCGCTATCGCTATCGCGTGAAGCTGGTGCTGGAAAACCCGAACCTGGAAGTCCAGGACCGCTATCTCAAGGAACCGGCGGCCTCGCATACGCCGACCTTGGAAACGGCCTGGAGCCAACCGACCAAGAGCACCCTGGTGCCAAGAGGGATCAATATCTTCGCGGGACCGGCCGTCCTCAAACCGAGCAACTCGCAACGCGATCGCGATCCCGAGGTCGAGGTGTGCGTCGTCAGTTTCGACCAAAAGCGCGGGGCCGAGCCGGTGCTGAAGAAGAACGTGCAACGCGGCACGCTGCTGAACTTCCCGCTCAAGGAGCTATTGGTTCTCAAGCCCGATCGTTCGGGGCTGGTGAAATGGGACAAGTACGATTTCCGCTCGAACGCCCTGGTCGTCGACGTGCAGGGGGGCAGGAAGTTGAGTCTCAGAGAGAAGACGCTCGTCGAGCCGGTGGAGATCTTGGTGCTCGACGCCGACGGGCGCGCGTCCGTGCACGACGAACTGGACGATGCCGATGCCTTTCATGCTCGGGTGGCGCCGTTGGAGGAAGGGGAGGCTCCAACGACGAAAAAAAAAGATAAAGACGAGCCACTGAAGGACTTCAGCAATCCCTACGAAAAGGGGACGAAGCCCCGCGCGGGGGAGGGCCGGCCGACGCGGCCGCGCCGACCCGACTGAATCGGCGGAGTCTCGCCGCAGCGATTGCCGCGCTTGTCGAAACGCGGTGCGTTGCCTTCGCCGGCGGAGCGCTGCGCCATCGTGATGTCGCCGTCATCCTAGCGCGGGCGGCTACGCGGAGCCCTGGCCGTGCGATGCTAGCGCGACCGAGCCAGCCATGACAGCGGCCGGACCGGCATCCAGGCTGCTTCCCTAAATTCGCTCTCCATCCCAACCGCCCCGCCGAACAACCGCCCCTGCTGCCGGGCACGCTCGGGAAGAACGCCCCGCGAGGAACCCGCGGCCGGTTGGATATGCGCGGGGGGGGCGGCCTTCGCGTGTCGGGACGTCCGTGACCGAATCGGCCAGCCGGGTGTGCGGCTCGCGCACCCCTTGGTTTCGGACGGCGGCCGGTCAATCGCTATTGACCCCGCCCATTGCGCCGGGTATTTATCCCGCCCTCTTCTTGCATCAAATCCGTATCGCGCATCGCGGCTCGAAGAAATCGGGCAGCCGAACCAAGAACTTGGTGGTTCTTCGACGGCCAAACGGCTCGAAACCGGTCGAGCCGCCTGGCGGCGCAGGGCCAAGCGGCCGCGGGTCGGCGCAGCGGAGACGAGAGTCGAAGGAACGACAGCGAGCAGAGTTGGACGACTCGAAAAGGAGTACGGTGTTGAATACGTCGCAGCTTTTCCGCCGCGCAGTCCTGATCTTGGTGCTGGTCGCCGGTCCAGCGGGGCTCGGCACCATTGCGCTTGCGCAAACGCCGGTCCGGCCGCCCGGCAAGGCGCGCACCACTCCGGCCGAGCGCCGCGAGTGCGAAAAGCTGTTGGCCGAGGCCCGGCAAGCGATGGAGGAAGGGCGATTCGAAACGGCCGATTCGCTGATCAAGCGGGCCGATGCGCTGCAAGTCGATTTCCCGGTGCTGCACTTGGGGGACACGCCGAAGAAATGCCGCCGCGAACTCGATGCCCGTTGGCCGCAAGGGGCCGCTAAAACCAGCGCCGCGCAAACGACGGGCGACGCCCAGCAGGCCGGCTCAGCACAACAAGCCGGCCCGGCCGATGGACAAAAGCCGGCCGCGCAGAAACAGGCGGCCGGCAAGAAGCCGGGCGGAATCGAACGACCGAGCCAGAAATTCTCTCCCCAGCCGCCGACCAATGAGCCGGCCGCGGCGCCGAACTCGCCGACGCAAGGACAGCTCTCGGCCCTGCCTCCCCCCGGGGCCGGCGATCCGATGACTCTGCCCTCGTTGGAACGGACCGACCGAGCGATTACCCAGAATGGGCTGCGACGGCCGCTGGGCGTCAATCCTGGGGAGGAACCGGCCGCCGAAGGCAGCGGCGTGCAACCGAAAGAAAACCCCGTCACTCGGCTGCCCGCCATGGAAGGGGCCGAACTGCGTCAGCGGAGCGACGCCCTGTTGATCGATGCTCGCCGGGCGCTCGCTCAGGGCGATACGCGGCGGGCGGTGGCCTTCGTGGAACAAGCCAAGGCCATGAACATCAACTACGGTTTCCATGACGATTCGCCCGCCAAGGTGGAAGCCTTGATCCGCAAGACGAACGAGCTGGCCGAGATCGACGGCAACAAGCCCTCGACCGAAGCCGCCCGTCGGCAACGGGCCGAGCTGCTGATGGAACAGGCCGAGCATTTGCTTCGCTGGCGCGTGTACGACGAAGCCGAGCGGCTGGCCGCCGACGCGATCGCCCTGCGGGCGACGTTCGGGCCATTCGACGCCAATCCGCAGGCCTTGCATGAGCGGATTGTTGCCGAGCGGAAAAAGCAGCCGCCCCAAGCCATCGGGACCGGCACCGGGCTGCCGGCTACCGAAACGATGGCCGACGGCGCGGCCGCCCTGCTGTCGGCCCCGGTGGCCGACACGAAGGCCCAGGCGCTCGATTTGACGAAGAAAGCCCGCGCGGCTTTGGCGGCGATGCAACTCGATCTGGCCGAACAATTGGCGCAGCAGGCCATGGCGCTGCGCGTGGCCAGCACGGCGTTCGGCCCGCAGGAAGACCGGCCGGAGCTGGTGATTCTGGAAGTGGCCAAGCAGCGTGCCCGGAACCAGAAGGTCGTGGCCGCCAAAGGCAACGGCATCGAGGTGGGTTCGAAATACCCGGTCGGACAAGCGGTGTACGAAGAAGGGCGCGACGCCACGCGAAACGTGCAAGCGGTGGCCAACAGTCAGCCGCTCGAAGTGGTGACGCCGGAATACGCCGGCGACGAAATGCCCGACAATGCGGCAGCCGATGCCCCGGCCGGCGACGGCCAGAACGCGCGCTCGCTGATCCAGGCGGGCGAGCAAGCCCTGAAAGAGCGAAACACGCAGCGGGCCTTGCAATTGTTCCGCCAGGCCTACGCCCTGCGCGACCAGCTCGACGCACAAGCCGCGCAGCGGCTACAGGACCATTTGCAACTCTTGTCGGGGGCGCCCAGCGGCGGCCGCGCTGCCAAGACGCCACTGGAGAGCGCCACGGCCAAGCAGCAACTGGCGATCAAGCAACTGCACCACGAAGTGGTGCGGCAGCAGGAAGCCGCCCGCAAGATCACGGAAAAGAATCCGAAGAAGGCGCTGGAGATCTTGGACAAAGCCCGCCAGATGGTGGAAGCCTCAGGGGTCGATAGCGATGCGAAGCAGAAATTGTTGCGGCTGATCGGCATGAGCAAGGACGAGGTCGACAAGTACATCCTGGCCAACAAGCCGCAATTGGAGCTCAACGAACAGAACAACGAAGTCCTCAGCGAGGTCGAGCAGCGTCATCGCACGCGGGTGGAGATCGACACCAAGCTGGCCAAGCTGGTCGAAGACTACAACCGGCTGATGGACGAGCACCGCTATCCCGAGGCCGAAGTGCTGGCCAAGCGGGCGCAAGAGATGGATCCCTTGAATCCGCTGGTGAAGCAGTTGGTGTGGCAGGCCAAGTTCACGCGGCGGACGAACGAATCGTACGGAATCCGCAGCGACAAGGAAGAGTCGTTCAACCAGGCGATGATGAACGTCGACCGCACCTCGATCATGGAAAACGACGAGGACCCGTACCACTTTCCCGAAGTGCAGAAGTGGGAACAGTTGAGCAACAATCGCCGTCCTTTCCGTGAAGACGATGGGCGGCGGCGGAACGAGCGCGAGATGGAAATCGAGCGCAAGCTGAAGACGCCGGTTTCGCTGAGCTTCAACAACGTGCCGCTGAACGAAGTGCTGCACCAACTGGCCCGGCTGGCCGCGATCAACCTGCACTTGGATCCCAAGGGTCTGGCTGAAGAGGGAATCCTGCCCGACACGCCGGTGAACATCGACTTGAGCCAGGAGGTGTCGCTGAAAAGCGCGCTGAAGCTGATCCTGGAGCCGTTGCACTTGAGCTACGTGATCAAGGACGAGGTGCTGAAGATCACCAGCGAACAGCTCAAGGACGGCGAGGTGATCACCAAGACGTACAACGTCGCCGACCTGGTGATCCCGATTCCGAACTTCGTACCCAACGGCCGGATGGGCTTGTCCAGCGCGTTGG
>DATJTR010000117.1:0-25766 GCA_035503215.1 Pirellulales bacterium | reverse complement strand
GAAACCGGCATGCTGGGCGTGTTCACGGCCCGCGACATTATCCTGTTCTACGTTTTCTTCGAGTTCACGCTCATCCCGATGTTTTTCATCATCGGCATTTGGGGGAGCGAAGAACGACGTTACGCCGCGATCAAGTTTTTCGTGTTCACGCTCTCCGGCAGTTTGCTCACGTTTTTGGGGCTGTTGGCGATCGTCCTCTGGGACCATTCGTTCACGCCGGGCCGGATGACCTTTTCGATTCCCGAGCTGACCCATAGCCTATCGATCCACCCGCTCAGCTTTGGCTATCAGATCTGGATCTTCCTGGCCTTGTTCGCCGGTTTCGCCATCAAGGTGCCGCTGTTTCCGCTGCACACGTGGCTGCCCTTGGCCCACACGCAAGCCCCGGCGGCAGGCAGCGTGCTGCTGGCCGGCGTGCTGCTCAAGATCGGCACCTACGGCTTCACGCGCTTCAATCTGCCGATGCTGCCCGACGCCACGGCGGCCTGTGCCCCCTGGATTCTGTTGCTCTCGGCGATCGGCATCATCTACGGCGCCTTGGTCGCCTTGACGCAAGCCGACCTGAAACGACTGATCGCCTATTCCAGCGTCAGCCACTTGGGTTTCTGCATGCTCGGCCTGTTCGCCCTCAATACGCTGGCGATGCAGGGGAGCGTGCTGCAAATGATCAACCACGGCCTGTCGACCGGTGGCTTGTTCGCGCTGGTCGGGATGATTTACGACCGGTATCACACCCGCGAGATCGTCCAACTCGGCGGTCTCTGCCGCCGCCTGCCCATCCTGACGTTCATGTTCGTGCTGTTCACCTTCTCCAGCATCGGCCTGCCCGGCCTGAACGGCTTCCCCGGCGAGTTCACGATTCTGCAGGGAATGTTCGTGCGGGCGTTCAGCGCCGCCCCGGCCCAATTGGCCGATCATTTGAAGGCCATTTCGGTCGTCTCGACGTTCGGCGTCGTGCTGGGGGCCTGGTACATGCTGTGGCTGGTCGAGCGGGTCTTCTTTGGTCCGCTGCACGAACCGGCCGGCGATCATGGCCACGGCCCGGCCCACGCAGCCCCGCCGGCCGGCGGCCACGACTCGCACGCACACGATTCGCACGGCCACGACGATCATGGCGGCCACGGCGCGGCCAGCCCGCTGCCGCCGTCGTCGGTGCGCGACTTGTCGCTCCGCGAAATCTTGGCCCTCGTGCCGCTGATCGTATTCATGTTCTGGATTGGGCTCGATCCGAACTTCTTTACTTCGCGCATGAGCGCGTCGCTCGATCCGGTCGCCTTAGCGGCTTCGCAGCGGTTCGAAGATTATTATCGCTCGCAGGAGGAGGCATCCGTCGCGGCGGACCAGACGGCCCCTAGCGTGGCCGACGATGCCCAGGGCGATCGGCAAGCGGACGGTCGCCAGGCGATCGCTCCCAGAGACGATGTCGAGGAGCCAGCTCCCGCCGGCCTTGAAGTCGCGCCTCGAAAGGAGGTGGCCGGTGTCCACTGAAACGCTGTACCAACTGTTGCCCGAGATCATTCTGCTGGCCTTCGCCACGGCGACGTTCGTCGTCGGGGCGTTTCTGCCAGGCCGCGAAGGCTGGTCCTGGCTGGTGGCCGGCGGATTGCTGCTGGCCGGGATCGCCCTCTATCAGCAGGAGCATAATCCGGCCCTGCTGGCCGCCCGCTCGGCGGCGGTTACCGCACCCGCCACCGAACCAGAGGTCGGTCCAGCTCCTGCCGCGGCCGCCGGCGCCGAAGTGGCCGAGCCGGGCTCGCTGGCGATCGACGATTTTTCGTCGGTCGTTCGCTGGTCGGTGCTGGCGCTGGGCGTGGCCGTGGTGGCAATCGCTTCGCGCACGGTGTCCGGCAACCTGATGACCGAGTATCTCGGCTCGCTGCTGTTGATGATCGCCGGCCTGATGCTGGTGGCCGTGGCGAACGACCTGGTGCTGGTTTTCGTGGGCCTGGAATTGGTTTCGATTCCGACCTACGTGATTTTGTATCTCGGCCGCGGCGGCGACTCGGCGCAGGAAGCGACGACCAAATACTTCTTCCTCAGCATCTTGTCGTCGGCCTTGCTGCTGTACGGTTTCAGCTTCATGTACGGCGTGGCCGGTTCGACCGAGCTGTCCGCGGCCGCGCGAGCTCTTCTGTCGCCGGCCCCCGATGCCGCGCGGTTGGTCATCTTCGGCAAAGTCGCTTTGGTGCTGATCTTTGCCGGCTTGGGCTTCCGCATCACGCTCGTGCCGTTTCACTTTTACGCTCCCGACGTCTACCAAGGCACGTCGCATCTGAATGCCGGCGTGCTGGCCGTGGTGCCCAAGATCGCCGGCGTCACCGCCTTGGTGCGAATCGTGGTGGCCGGGCTGGCCGGTCCCGAGCCGTCGCTGCACGAGCTGGCTCGCTTCGGCTGGGGAGTCGCCCTGACGTTGAGCCTGGTGACGATGACACTGGGCAACCTGGTGGCCTTGTGGCAGCAGAACATTCGCCGGCTGCTGGCCTATTCGTCGATCGCCCATGGCGGCTACATGCTGATCGGCATCGCGGTCGGACTTGCCGTGGCCGGCGGCGCCAGCGGCGCCAAGACGGTCGACGGCATCGGCGCGCTCTTGTTCTACGTGTTGGTCTATGCCGTGGCCACGCTCGGCGCGTTCGCCCTCTTGGCCTGGCTGGGCGATGGCGAGCGGCAGATCAACCGGGTCGACGACCTGGCCGGCTTGTGGCGGCACCATCCTTGGGCCGCCGCGGCGATGTCGGTCTTCATGTTCAGTCTTACCGGCTTGCCGCCGTTTGCCGGCTTCTGGGGAAAACTGTCGTTGTTTCTCGGTGCCTTGGGGGTCGATGCCGGTGGTGCCGAGGCGAGCACCGGCTTGCGGGGCTGGTTTTTGGCGCTGGCCATTGTCGGCGTGATCAACGCCGCCATTTCGGCCGGCTACTATCTGCGCGTCGTTTCGGTGATGTTCTTCCGCCCGGTGGTCAGCGCGGCGCCGGGGCAGGGGGGTGTCGGTGCCGCGGCCACGGCGCTCGCCTGCGCCGGTTTGGTCATCGCGCTCGGATGCAATCCGGCTCCGCCGCTCGACGCAGCCAATTCGGCGGCCGAAGCCGCGGCCCCCGCCACGAGCGGAGCGCAGCAGGCGGCCCGCCGCATGCGTCCCGTCGCAGTGCCGGCTGCCGTTTCGGTTGATGCGGCCCCGTTGCCAGCCGCTCCATTGCCGGCCGACCAAGTGCCCACTGCCGCTGGGCAAACCGCGTCTCGCTAGAGCCGCGATCGGTCGTGATCTCGGCCCACGCCGCGGCTTGGCTGGAGTCTCGCCCCGGGCGGAAGTATTCTGAAGCGCATCGCCCGCGCGCCGCGCGTTTTTGCTCGTGCGGGCCGCTCGTTTCCCTTGCAGGCCGTTTTCCGATGCCTCGCCCCCGCACCACCGCTCAGCAATTGGTTCGGCATTTCGCGGCCGCCGCCCGCCCGGTGTATTTGATCGACGATCGTCACGAAATCGTCTATTGCAACGCCGCGTGCGCGGCTTGGGCGGGCGTGTCCGAGGAACAACTGGTCGGCCAAACCTGCCGGTATGGACCCACGGCCGACGATCGAGCGGCCGCGGCGACTCTGGTCGGTCCGGCGGCCGCCGCGGCCCGGCTGTGCCCGCCGCCGACGGCGTTGGCCGGCTCGGCCGGTCGCGGTTGGGTGTCGGCAATCGACCTGCGCGGCGAGCTGGTCTTTCGCCAGGCCGATTTTCTGCCCCTTTCGCCCGGCGCGCCCGCTGCGGAGTTGTCGGGCGAGGGAAGTACGCTCGCAGGCGCCGATCTGCTCTCCGCGGCCGTCGCATCCGCCCCGGCCGGCCTGTTGGTCGTGGTCGACGCGGTCGATGCTTCCGCACCGGTCGATTCCGAGCCTGCCGACGGCGCTTCGGCCGAATCGCTGCACGCGGCGCTCGCGAGCTGGCGGCATCGTCTGGCCGGCCGCTACCGCCTGGAGCGGATGGTCGGCTCGAGCGCGGCGGCCACCCGCGTGCGGTCCCAAGTGTCGCTGGCGGCCGCCGCCCCGGCGAACGTGCTGGTTGTTGGGCCGCCGGGCGCCGGCAAGGAGCATGTCGCTCGGGCGATCCACTATCGCTCGCCCGCCGATTCGACCGGCCAGCTCGTGCCGGTCGCCTGCGGTTCGATCGACGCCGAGCAATTGATCGCCACGCTCGGTGGACTGGCCCGCACCCCGCCGACCGAAGCGTGGCGCACGCTGCTGCTGCTTGGCGTCGATCGCCTATCACTTGAAGCCCAAGCGGCCGTGTCGATGTTCGCCGGCTCGCTGGCCTCGTGGCGCGTCGTCGCCACGGCCGAGCGCCCGCCGGCTGAGCTCGTGGCCGCCGGCACCCTGCGGTCCGATCTCACCGCCTGGCTCTCGACGCTGACGATCGAGCTGCCGCCGCTGGCCCAGCGGCTGGAGGATCTGCCGCTCTTGGCCCAACTGTACTTGGAAGAAACGAACGCGACGGCCCGCCGCCAACTGGCCGGCTTCACGCCCGAAGCCCTCGACGCGCTGGCCGCGTATTCCTGGCCCGGCAATCTTGACGAGTTGGCCACCGTGGTCCGCGAGGCCCACGACCGGGCGGCCGACCTGCACGTCGGGCCTCGCGATCTGCCCAGGCAGATCCACCTGGCCGCCGACGCCGCCGGCCGGCCGCAGCGCCGCGACGAGCCGGTCGATCTGGCGGGCCTCTTGGCGAAAATCGAAATCGAAATCATCGAGCGGGCGCTCGCCCGGGCGAAGGGAAACAAAAGCCGCGCCGCGCACCTGTTAGGCCTGACCCGGCCGCGCCTCTATCGCCGCCTGGTGCAGCTCGGGCTGGAAGAAGACCGCGAAAAGTTCCGCCCGCAGCCGTAGCGGCTGTTTCAAAACCGGCTGGGAGAGGGGGACAGTCGGACAGTCTTAATTTGCCTCGCGGGCTCCGCATATTTGGGACAGTCCCCGCCGGTTTTGAAACTGCGTATAAGCCGGCAGTGCGCCCCGTCAGCCCGCGCTTTCGCTTCCGCCGCCGATGAGCTTCCGCACTTCCGCTCGCGCCGCATCCAGTTTCAGGCCCAGGTTTATCAGCACCTGGGCAGCCACCCCTTCGCATTCGCGCACCAGGCCCAGCAGCAGATGTTCGGGCTCGACGTGCTTGTGCTCCAGCCAATGGGCCTCTTCGATCGCGTAGTTGACCACCTGTTTCGCCCGCGGGGTTTGCGGCAGGCGGCCGACCGTCGCCGCGTCGGGGCCATATTGGATGAGCTTTTCGACTTCCCGGCGGACCTTGCGCGGGTCGATGCCAAGATTCACCAGCACCCTGCCTGCGCCATTGGTCGAGTACCAATCGGTCCCTTCCTCGATCAGTCCCAAGAGAATGTGCTCGGTGCCGATGTATTCGTGATTGAAGCGTGCCGCCTCGTCGTTGGCCGATCGCAGGACGTCGCGGGCACGATCCGTGAACTGGGCATATCGGCCTGTCGTGGACCACGGCTGCACGCGCTCGGGCACCGTCAGCCGATCGACGGTCGCGGCGAAATCGCCTTTTTGCACCCGGGCGACCGCCGGGCGGAGTTCCTCTAGCGTCAGTCCCACGTTCGAAAGCGCCCGCCGTGCCACGTCGTCCGGTTCGCTCAGCAGGCCCAGCAGGATGTGCTCCGTGCCGATGAACGGGTGACCCAGTTCCATCGCCTCGTGGATTGCCCGCCCGAGTGTCTTTTTCGTCCCAAGTTCGCGGGAGGCGGGGTCGCTCGGCTCTTGGCCTGCTTCGCTTTGCACAATCTTTTCGAATTCCAACCGCAGCTTGCGCAAGTCGATTCCCAACTGCTTCAGCACCCGCAGCGCCGCGCCACTCCCCTCGTCGAGCAGCCCCAACAGCACATGCTCGGGCTCGACGGTGCGGCTGTCGAGCCGCTGCGCGGTCTCGTTGGCCAATTGGAAAACCTTTTGCGCCCGGGCGGTCAACGGCATGCTGCGAAGAATTGCGCTCTCGACGCGAGTGGCCTCGCCGGCAGCCGGTTCTGCAACGCCTCCGGCTGCCTCGGCCGCGGGTTCCGCGACGTGGCCCAGCAGGTTGAGCACTTCGTGGCGGACTTCGACCAGCGTCAACCCCAGCCCGATCAGCACCCGCGCGGCGACCCCCTCCTTTTCGCGGAGCATGCCGAGCAGGAGGTGTTCGGTGCCGACGTAGTTGTGGTTCAGATTGCGGGCTTCTTCTAAAGCGTAATTGATCGCTTTTTTGGCCCGCGGGGTAAGTGGCAGCTTGCCCGCCATGAGCATGTCGGGTCCGCTTTGAATGACCTTTTCGACTTCCAGTCGGATTTTGCGCAAATCGATGTCGAGGTTTTTGAGTACATTGGCCGCGACGCCGCTCCCTTCTTTGACGAGCCCCAGCAGGATGTGCTCGGTGCCGAGGTGCTCGTGGTTAAAGCGCTGCGCTTCCTGGTTGGCCAGCTCCATAACCTTGCGGGTGCGGTCGGTGAAGCGATCGTACATCCCTCTGCCTTCGCGGTTGCGGCGGCGTGCGGCCTCGCCGATCTCGTGATCCGCATCTTCCGCGGCGGCCGGGGCAAGGCCGCGTCCCAGCAGGTTGAGCACTTCCTGGCGGACCTGTTCCAACGTCAGCCCCAGGTTCATCAGGACGTGTGCCGCCACCCCTTCCTCCTCGCGCAATAGTCCCAGCAGGAAGTGCTCGGTGCCGACATAGTTGTGGTTCAGGAAGCGGGCTTCTTCCATCGCGTACTCCACCACTTTCTTGGCTCGCGGGGCCTGCGGAAGCCTGCCAATCGCGGCCATATCAGGGCCACTTGGGATAAGCTTTTCGACCTCCAGCCGGATTTTGCCCAGATCGATGTCGAGATTCTTGAGCACGGCGGCCGCAGTGCCGCTTCCCTCCTTGACGAGCGCGAGCAACAAGTGCTCGGTGCCGATGTATTCGTGGTTGAAGCGTTGAGCTTCCTCGTTGGCCAGTTTCATCACCTTGCGGGCGCGGTCGGTAAAGCGTTCGTACATGGCTCGGCATCCCGTGACTGGAGGCGTGCGACAAGCTGTAGCCATCCTGAAATTGATTTTAACCGAGGAATCGAGGGGCATACCATCTTCGGGTGCGCCTCGCCGGCCGTGGCTTGCGGGGCGTCGCCGTGCTAGCCTAGGATGACTCTCGCCTGATCGGCCGCGTGAAGTGCGGCGAGTCGTTCCTTGGTCTTTGGCAGCCTTTAATGTCTCGTCCCGCACTCATCGTTTGCGAACCGACCGGCCGCTGGGCGGCCGCGTTACGGCAGGCTGCGGGTGACAAGCCGCTGCGGATCGTCGAAACGCGTCGCCCGGCCGATGCTTTGGCACGGCTTGCCGACGCGCCCGAAAGCCTGGTGGCCCTGGCCTGGAGCGCCCAGCGACGGGATCAGGCGGCTGAAATGGTCGACACCCTCGGACGCCGCTACCCCAAGGCCCCGGTCGTGGTGCTGCTCGATCGCGAAGATGCCGACGAGGCGGCACTTGCCAGCGAACTCGGTGCCGTGCAGGTTTGCTGCGGCCGCGGCGAAGCACCGGCCGTGGTGCGGCTGGCCCGGCGGCATCTCGGCCGCCACGCCACCAGCCGGCATTGGGCGGCCATGGACGAACTCGTTGAACAAATCTGGCAGACGCTTCCCTTGGAATCTTGAGAGGATTTGAAACCGCGATGAGCGATTCCCCCACGAGTGAACTGCCCAGCCGGGCCGACCTGGAGCGGGCGTTGGCCGAGGTCGTCGATCCCGAAACCGGCGAAAGCCTTCTGGCCGGCTCGCAGATCCGCGATCTGGCGATCGATGGCCGACGCGTTTCGCTCACCCTGGCCCTCTCGACCCATTCGGCTCCCTTGTGGGACGACACCTGTCGCGGGCTGATCACGCTCCTCACCGGCCGGTTTCCGGCACTCGAAGAAGTGAAAGTCGATCTGGCCGTGCTCGACCGGCCACCGCAGCCGCGCGGCGAGCTCGGCGTGACCGCAAAGAGCATCATTGCGGTCGGCTCGGGCAAGGGAGGCGTCGGCAAGAGCACGATCGCCGCCAGTCTCGCGCTCGGGTTGGCCAAAGCCGGCAGCCGCGTCGGCCTGCTCGATGCCGACGTCTATGGCCCCAGCATCCCGCACCTGCTCGGCGCCAGCGGCAAGCCCGAGGTAGTGCAAAGCCGCATCCAGCCGATCGACGCGGCCGGGCTGAAAATGATTTCGATCGGCTTGCTCGTCGCCCCGGGCGAGGCGGTCGTGTGGCGTGGGCCGATGCTGCACCACACGCTGACCCAGTTTTTGCGCGACGTTGCTTGGGGCCCGCTCGACTACCTGGTGATCGATATGCCCCCCGGCACGGGCGACGTTGCCCTCAGCCTATCGCAGCTCGTTCCCCTGACCGGTGCGGTGGTGGTGTGCACGCCGCAAGACGTGGCCCTGCTCGATGCGGTGAAAGCGGTGGCGATGTTTCGCAAGGTAAACATTCCCGTGCTGGGCATGGTCGAGAACATGAGCGGCTTCGTCTGTCCCGATTGCGGCAAGCGGTACGACATTTTTGGATCGGGCGGGGCCAAACGCCGCGCGGCCGAGCTGGGCATTTCGTTCTTGGGCGAGGTGCCGATCACGATTTCGATTCGCGAGCACGGCGACAGTGGTCAAACGGCGGCCAATCTCACCGATCCCGCCGCCGCGCCCTATTTGGAAGCGATCGTCAAGACGCTCGTCCGCAATCTCGCCGCCGCCGGACCCGCCGCCGCGCCGTTGCCGTCGCTGAAGATGTGAGGGGAAGGCTGCAGACCGCAGGCTACAGACTACAGGCGACAACAGCTCTTGGGCTTTAGCTCGAATGCAGCGCGCCACGAGTTCGTTGGTCTTCTCGTCGCGAAACGTGCGGCACTCATGCGGCCACTTGGTGCTGCCCTGCTTCCTACCTTAGCCTGTAGTCTGTGGCCTGTAGCCTTCCTCAAAAAAATAGAGCCGCCGGAAGACCCTTCCGGCGGCTCTTTCTCGTTGTTTCGTTACCGCTGGCCGGCTGGGTTTTCACACCAAGCGCCAAACGGGGGTAGCGGCACCCATCCTCAGGCTGACACTCGCCTTGCGGCGGGCCTCGATGCCCTGTGCAGAGTCGAGCGGGCTCTAAGCGGTGCCTGTTCCGCGTAGCTTGCCAGGGGGGTAGTTTCTACCGGCCCCAAGTGCTACCGGCACGATGCTACTTCTTCAAAGCTACTTCTTCTTCTTCTTGGCCGCCTTCTTGTGGGCCTTCTTCTTCGGGGCAGCCTTCTTCACAGCAGCTTTCTTCTTCTTGGCCACAGTCCGTCCTCCAAAAAAAGTTTCGGCGAGATCCGTCTCGGTGACCTCCAAGGTCACGTTTGTCTGCGAGCGAGTCCCACCCTGAACAGAAACGCAACACTCAGTCACGGCCAGTCGCGTCACACGCACACGAGTCGCTGGTGATCACGTCGGGCCGATCAACTCCTCGTTCAGGGAAACACACTGATTAGTAGTTGTACAAATTCTTCTGATTTCTGCAACATGTGTTCGCTGAAATCTTTGCATCGCGCATGTTTTTTTCAAGTCGCGCTCGTCCTCTTCGTCACCGCGCAGCCACTCGGCGTACGCGCAATCGCGCGCATCGATCGATCGCGCCGCGTCGTGCGCGCGCTTGCGCGAAATGATTGCGCAGCGCCGCGCCAGGCAACACGACGC
This sequence comes from Pirellulales bacterium, assembly GCA_035503215.1. Classification (GTDB taxonomy): domain Bacteria; phylum Planctomycetota; class Planctomycetia; order Pirellulales; family PALSA-1355; genus DATJTR01. Next base: position 16,093 of record DATJTR010000117.1, on the reverse strand, counting down.
GATCGCCGCGAAGCGCTCGAACGACGCGCGCGAGAGCGCTTCAATAGAACCACATCGTCGTCCCGTCCGGCAGTTTTCCCGACGGCTGCCGCACCTGCCAGGCACGGCCAAAAACACGCTGGCGCTCGGGAAAAACCGTATTCAGATAGAGCGCACGCAGTGGCGAAGGCGCCACGCCGCGCGCGGGCGCCGTCGCCGGCGACCAGGCCAACAGAATCTCACGCCAGGCCCGCGGCACGGCGCGGAGACGAATGTGAATCGCGTCGAATCCATACCACGCGCGAGGCGGCGAAATCATCTCCGCGCCATACGCGCGGGCCAGCTCGGCGACGCGCGCGTCGAGCGCTCGGGCCGACTCGGTCACCTCGGCCAGGCTTTGTCGACAGTTGGGAAAAAAAATTTTTCGCAGCAGCCGAAATCTGCGCTCGCCGAGCCCCGGCAAGTTGTCCAAAGGCAATCGCGTGACCACGGTCCGCGCTTCGAGCGCGGCCAACCGCGCGAGACAAAAATCGATCCAACCGACGATCCGATCCAGCGGCTGATCGTAAAACAAATCGTTGCCGATGTCGGTCACCAGCGCGCTGGTGGGCAGGTGCGCTTGCGCAGAGAGCGACTGCCAGAGACCGCTTTCGACGATGCCCGGCAGCTGGTGACCCAAGAACGAACTGGTCTTGCCAAAAGAGCGGCCACGGCCGAAGGCGGCGAAAATCTCCAGCGGCCGACCATGAATTTGGCGGGCGGTTTCGGCGATGACCGAAATCCCACGTGCAACGTTACTTGCGCCTAGCACCACGATCCGGTGCCGGGCCGGCGGCCGCGATCTCATCGGCTGTCAGTCCCTCTCCCGCCCGGCACGCCTTACCAGCGGCGGCCTCCCGCTGCGAGTCCCAGCAACTGAAAGTTGCTGTAGGCCAGCGACCCAAACAAAAGCACCCGGAACAATTGTACGGGGTGCGAGGTCAGCCCCGTCGCTGCCATCGCCGTCGCCACGACGAGCGAAATCCACAGCGTCACCCGCAGCGCGCCGCGGGGATAGGTGATGTTGAGGACTTCGTTGGTGATGCGGCCGCCGTCCAAGGGGAAGATCGGCAGCAAATTCAAAATGCCCCACCAGATGTTCACGAACAACAGGTCGTTGCACAGTTCCTCGACGCCCGGCTTGCTGAATCCCCCGATCAGCCAGACGACCAGATAAGGCCAGCCCCAGCGAATTCGGAAGTCATGGCCGGTGCTGACGACCAACACGATGATGAGCGCGGCGAGCAAGAATCCGGCGGCCGGACCGGCGAACGAAACCAGGATTTGCGTTGCCGGCCGAAAGCGGCCTCCCTGGTGGTTCGTCAGTCCACCCATCCCGTACAGAGTGATCCAGGGTTGCACGCCGAGCGCGCGAATCACGAGCGCGTGCCCCATTTCGTGAACCAGCACCGACAAAAAAACAGCGATCACCCACACCAGGATCGGCCACAGGCTCTCCTCGGCCCCGCCGGTCATTCCCAGCACCAACCCGATCACCCAAAACATCGGATGCACGCGGACCGGAATGCCCAGCAGCGAAAAATGCAAGTCACCGGCCGACGGGGGCGGGTCGTTCAGCAGCATGTAACGGGATCCTTACACGGGTGCGCTCGGCCGCCGGTATCGTGGCACTGCCGACTGTGGCGATTGTCGGTTGCCGGGCCCACGGCTTCAAGCCTCCCGTGTGGCGTGCGCGCGGGCGCGGATCCATGTCGGCCCGGCGACGTGGCTGCTCAAACTCTGCACGCTGCCCAGCCGAGGGGTGCCCGCCTTAGGCGGCATGCTGAGCGTCGCCCCCCGCTTCGGCGACCGGCGCGGGCAGCGGGCGGAAATGAGGCCGGGGGATCGGCGGCCGCTTCGCGCCCAGCGTGGTCAGAATGTACTCGCTGGCCCGCCGCGATGCTCCGCCATGTCCCACGCGCTCTTTGAGGGCGGCCAATTCGGCCGTCACGCGGGCACGTTCCGCCCGATCGGTCAGCCAGCGGATCACGTGATCGGCCAGCGCCCGCGACTTGTTCTCGCACGTCAAATACTCGGGAAACAGCACCGTGGCATCTTTCGGCGCGGCCGGGTCGTACGGGCTCAAATCGTGCGAAAACACTTGCTTGGCCGTCAGCAGGTTGACCAGCGTGATGTAGCGGGTGTGCCGGAACCACAACTGCACCCGGTAGGCCAAGGGGCTGATCCAATACAAGATGGCCGTCGGCCGGGTGTGGTACAGCAACTCGAGCGACACCGAGCCCGACACCGCCAGGCAGCAATCGGCCGCTTCGATCAATTCGGGCGTTCGCCGCAAATGCACTTCGATCGGCAAGCCGCTGGCCGCCGCCAAGGTGCGGGCCAGTTCGGCCTGCATCGGCCGGAAGCTGGCGATGGCAAATCGCACGTGTGGAAGCTGGGCGTGGACGAGTGCCGCCGCCTCCAGAAAATACTTCAGGTTCAGTTTCACTTCCTGCGTTCGCGATCCCGGCAAAATCGTCACCAGCGGCGAATCTTCGCGCTGCTGCGTCGCGACAAACTTGTGGTCCAGCGGCCGGGTGCTGACTTCGTCGAAATAGGGATGGCCGACGAACGTGGCCCGGCAGCCGCGCTCACCGTACCAGGCGACTTCGAACGGCAGGCTGCACAGCACGTGGTCGACCAGCCGGCGCATCTTCTTCACACGCCAGCTCGCCCAAGCCCAGATTTGCGGTGGCACGTAATAGAAAACCGGAATGCCGTGCGCCTTCGCCCGCCGAGCGATCCACCAGTTGAAGCCGGGATAGTCGATCAGCACCACCGCGTCGGGCCGCGAGTGGCGAAAATAGCGATCGGCCCGCCCGGCCAGCGCTAAGAACTTGTGCAGGTTCAAGAGCACCCGCAGAAACCACATCACGGCCAAGGCCGTCAGGTCGGCGTGCAACTGGCAGCCGGCCGCCGCCATCTGCGGGCCGCCATAGCCGACCGCTTCCAATTCAGGATGCTGACTGCGAAGCTGACGGATCAAATTGGCCGCGTGCAAATCGCCGCTCGGTTCGCCGACGGAAAAGAAGATCTTCATGCTCGTGGGGTGCTCGCTGTCAGTGTTGCGTGTCGTCAGGAGCGCGCGAGCGCTCGGGGTGCATTCAGTCGCCGGTGGGATGTTGGGTGCGCGGCCCAAATCGCGTTAAGTTGGTCACGTCGAGTCGTCGGGCCCATCCCAGCCTCATGCGGTGTCACGTTGCCGGGCGTCGGCCTCTCGACGGCCCAGGTTCTGCGCGCCATCGATCCAGCGATTCGCCCCCGCCGCGGCCGGCCTGGCCGCCGCGGGCGTTTCGAGACGCAGCTCTTCGACCTGTGGCGGCCGATAACGCCGCCTGAGCCACCACACGGCCAACAGGTCGACCGGATTGGCCCAAGCATTCGCCAGCCGCGGCCGGCCGCCCTGAAATCGCACGGGTGTTTCGCCAACTCGAAAACCCCGCATCGACGCCAGCCAGGGGAGATAGCGGGCCGTGCCCCGTGCGGCTTCCAATCCGGCCACCGCTTCGCGGCGCGCGGCCCAAAACAATGGATCGGTGCTGCGCGCTCGCGGGCCGAGCAGCCAGCGTGCCGGCAAATCGGCGAGTTGCCGCCAGGCGTGGGCCCAGCCCGTGGACGGCTGCCGGCCGAAAATGATATCGCTGTGCGACAGTTCGGCGATCAGGTGCGGAATCTGATTGAGCGGATATTCTGTGCCCGGACCGATCGCCACCAGCAATTCACCGCGGGCGGCGGCGATTCCGGCCGCCAGCGCCCCCTCCAGGCCAGCGGTGCGTTCGAGCGTGAGCACGCGTAGAAACGGGAATTGCTGGAGCAATTCGCCGAGAGCGCCGCGGGTGGCCGGCCCCGATCCCCGGTCGATGCAAATCACCTCATAGGGTAGCGTCAGCATGGCTAGCACGCGCCGCAGCTCGGGAAGTTGACGCGCCAGCTCGTTGCCGGCGTTCCGCTGCGGAATGAGGACCGAATAGCGGATCATGGCGAGCGTCCTTACTCGACAAGTACGGCGGGTTCCCCGCCCCGGCCTAGGAGACAAAGTCCTTGGCGGGGGCAACGGATGAATCTCCCCGATGTCCGAGGAGAGCGGGTCTGCCCCATGCCTCACGCGGCATTTGGGTTCGCCCTGCAAGGCGAACGAGCAAACCGTCCCGGCCGAATCGATCCTTGGTGCGGCGCACAGTGTGCCAGAGCGGTCGAATCCTTCGACCTTGCTCACACAAAACACATGCCGAGTATCCCAGAACCCCCCCGGCAAGTCCAGTTTGATCTGGGTTTCCGAGAGAGTTAGATTGAATCAGTTCGAACTCGTGGCCGCCCGCAATCGCCCGCTTTGCCGGTTCGACCCCGCTTGCCTGCCCGGTGACTGGATCTCATAGCGAATACGCCCGGTATAGGCCGGTCCCACATTTCTTCCTCCAGAACCATTCCCGGAGGTCTCCCATGGCCGTGGCCGATTTTCAGGACCGATTGCTGCAATCCTTGGGCGGAGCGTGGCCCGCGCCCTGCGATTTGCGCCCGCAAACCGAAAAAGTCGAACAAAAGGACGGCTATCGGCTGGAAACGGTTACTTATGAATTGGAACCGGGGGATCGGGTGAGCTCGTTCCTACTGCTTCCCGACGGCGCGAGCGCCGAACATCCCGTGCCGGGCATCTGCATTTGGCATCCGCATGGCGGGCAGTACCAAATGGGCAAATACGGGCCCGCCGGGGTGCGCCCTTCGACCATGGAGCGGGAAGGAGGAACCGGCGTTGGCCTGGTTCGCGAAGGTTACGCGGTGCTCTGTCCCGACGCCCTCGGCTTTGCCGACCGCACGCCGGGCAAGCTGCGCGGGTCGGAGCTGGAGCGATTCCTGTTCTTGAAATACGTGGTGAGCGGCAAGTGCCTGGCTTGGAAGAGTGTTCTCGATATGCGGCAATCGGTGAGCTATCTCGCCGCGCGCCCCGAAATCAAGGCCGACCGGCTAGGTTGCTACGGTCATTCGATGGGCTCCACCCACACCTGGCTGGTCGGCCCTTGGGAGCCGCGGCTGGTGGCCCTGTGCGGCAATTGCTGCTTGCCCACCTACGCGGCGATTCACCGTACCGAGCTACTGCACTGCTTTCCGAATTTCATCCCCGGGCTATTCACCTACGGCGACACGCCCGACATCGCGGCCCTCATCGCCCCGCGTGCTTTGCATCTGAACTTGGGCGAAACCGACCATGGCAGCCCGATCGACGAGGCCAAGCAAGGCATCGAAACCATCCGCCGGGCTTACGAAGCCGTGCATGCCGAAGGCAAGTTCACCTGGTTCATCGAGCCGGGGGTGGGGCACACGCTAAGCGAGCCGATGTGGGACCACGTCAAGCAGTTCTTCGCCAAACATCTGCAGAGCCAGGCCTGAGTGCGTTCCGCCGGCGCGCGCAATGAGCCGAAGCGTTTGCGGTAGAATGATTCGGACACGGCGAGCAAACAAGGAAAACAGAAAGAGGGGCACCATCATGGATCTTGGGCGTATTTCGCTCGATCGGCGTCATCTGCTCAAAGGCTTCGCATTGGCCGCGGCCGGCTCGCTGGCCAAGGGAGTGTGGGCCGAGGAACTGTCGATCACTCCCTCGTTGACCGAGGGCCCGTTCTATCCCGACAAGCTACCGCTCGACACCGACAACGACCTGATCATCGTCAACGACGGCGTTACGCCGGCTCTGGGCGAAGTGACCCATCTCACCGGACGCATCCTCAGCCGCGCGGGCGAACCGGTTCGCAATGCCTTCGTCGAGATCTGGCAGGTCGACGGTAACGGAGTCTATCTCAACACCCGCGATCGCCACGCCGTCCGCGACAGCAACTTCCAGGGCTACGGCCGCTTTCTCACCGATTCGCACGGTCAGTATTATTTCCGCACGATCAAGCCGGTGCCGTATCCTGGCCGCACGCCTCACATCCATTTCGGCATCAGTCAGAACGGCCGCCGCATCTACACGACGCAGCTCTTCGTCAACGGACATCCGCAAAACGAGGACGACGGAGTGCTGGCCGACGTCGAAGATCCGAAGGCCCGGCAGCGGCTGATGGTCGATTTCAATCCGCTGCCCGAGTCGCGCATTGGCGAGCTGGCCGCCAACTTCGACATCGTGTTGGGGGTGACGCCGCAAGATCCCGACAGCGCGATCAAGGGAGGCATCGGAAAAGCGGAAGGCTTTGGCCCTCCCGGCGGCGGTCCACCGCGTCGCCGACCGCCGCGGCCACGCTCCGGCGAAGAGTAGCCACGCGGGGGCTGGTGAACAACGCAGGTCACGGTTTCGCCGGCTTTTCTTTTCCGCCGGGCGAGGCGTGCTCGTCGAGCTGAGCGAGCTGCGTGCGAATCTTCGATTCCAGGTCGCCGAGTTGCGAGCGATGTGAAAGCGTCAGCGCCTGGCCAAGCAGTTTGCGGGCCTCGTCGAGCTTTTGGTGGCGGACTTCGACGACCGCTTCGAGCTCCAGCACGCTGATGCCCGCGGGCCCCTCGAGCCAGCCGCGCTCGGTGCAGATTTGCCGTGCCGCGGCAATGTGTGCTTCGGCCTGCGCGAGCTCGCTGCCAGTCGCCTTGCCCTGCCGGTCGGCGGCCAATTCGAGCGAGGCCAGCGCTGTGTACAGGCCGACGAGGGCCCCACTGTCTTTTCCCACCAGTCGCTTCCGCACTTCGAGTGCTTGCTCGCAATACTCGGCCGCCCGGTGGAACTCACCCTGTGACTTATAGAGTTTGGCAACGTCGACCAACGTGGCGGAGAGCAGTCCCGTGAAGCGGTAATCGTCGGGATGCGCCTGGCAAAGCTTTTGAGTTTCCCGATATTGCGTCAGGGCCGCCGTCGCGCCGTCCGAAGCCGCCAAGATGTCCCCGAGGTTGTCATGGGCGTCGGCCAACTGTAATTCCTGTCCGGCGCCCCCCTCCTTGCAAACCTGGATTACTTCTTCCGCCAAGCTCAGGGCCTGCTTCCGATTCCCTTCAGCCAGCGCCAACCGGCTGAGTTGGGTAAGCGTCTGGGCTAGCTCGCCGGCGCTGGCCGGCGACCGCGATCGCCAATAGTCGAGCGACTCGGTGAGGAACTGACGCGCCTTGTCCGTATTCCCGCTTCGAGCATAGATTGCGCCGAGCGTGGCGCGTGCCCTCCATAGCTTTGGGTCGTCAGGCAGTAGGGTCGCCTCGCGATGCCTCAGCAATCGCTGCCCTACGCGAATTGCCTCGGGCCACTGGTTCAGCTGCTCGTAAACGGCTTGCAGCGTTGTCAGGTCGCTCCAATATCGTTCCGTTTGTCGGCGGCTTCCGCTCGATTCTTCGGTCAGTTGTTCGAGAATCGCAGCCGCTTCCTTCCATCGTCGACGCGCTCCCTCCGCATCTCCGAGACGTTGCAGTACCAGCCCCCAACGTTCGAGCAGTTCGGCCTGCTCGGCGCGTGAGCTCGGTTCTTTACTGCGCCCCTCGTCTCGCTTCTCGAGTGCGATTGCCGCTCGCAACGCCTGCTCTTGTTTGCCATCTTGCCCCAGCGTGGCGTAAATTCCCGCGATCTCCGACCAATTGCGGGCCCGGGTTTGATCGTCCTGATGGCGGTTCAGGAATTGTTGCCGCACCGCGATCGCTTCGTCGGCCCGGTCGGTTGCCACGAGAGACTCGGTCAGCAGCTTCAGCGCGGCCTCTTCAAGTTCCGTATTGGGACCCGAGCGGACGAGTTGGTCGAGCACAGCCCGCAGCCGCGATTCGGCACTTCGCCAATCGGCGGCCACCGCGGCATCGTTGCCTGCCAGCCGATCGATCTGCGCACGCACGCTGTAGAGGTGTGCTTCCCACAAGGGGTCGGTCGCCCGCCACCCGCTGTCAATTTTCAAGGCGTCATCGACGCGAGCGAGCGCCTCGGGGTATTTGCCCAGGCCAGCCAGGATCTCCGCCAGCATGAGCGCCGAGTCTTGCCGCTTCGACGCATCGGCGTCTGGGATCTTATCGAGCAGTTCTTGGTAACGTTTGCCCGTCGACAGTGCTTCGGAGTACCTGCCCGACTGCTTGTAGATGCTGGTCAATTCTTCCAGCGAACCGGCCAGTTGCGACACGTTGGTGTGATGTTTCAGGTCGTACTTGGCCACTTCTTCGGCGGCACGCAGGTCGCCGTAGTGCTGCAACTGGCGGCTTTTCGGCAACAGTGCGGCCAGCTTGCCCGATTGCGAAGGCTCTGCCGACCGCGTCGTGGCATCCGTGGATGAAGGCGCGGTTTGAGCAAGCAACGATCCCCCCGGCAGAAGCGTCAGGCCAAGCGCGATTGCGGCGATCGAGCGGCAGACGGCGATCGCTCGACGTGGATGATCAGCTTTCATGGGCCAGACGATCCGGTTAACGTTTGCGACGCCGCTCGAAATAGGCTGCCTGCGCCTCTTGGCTCTCGGCCCGATCGCGAACCGCCAGCATCAACATCGCCACGGCGGCCGCCGACACGTTCGTTGCGGTCGACCATTCTTCCTGGTCTGCCAGACGGCGAATGCCGATCGGTGCCATCGCCGCCAGTTCCATCTCTACCTCGCTGACGGCGTCTTGATCGGTGGCGGCCTGTTGCTCGGGCAACAAACCGAGGTCCTCCGGCGCAACCCCCCCATCGCTCTGCCGGTCGTTCAGATTGAACAGCTTGTCGTAAATGTTCGTGGGAGCGGTATTGCCGTTATCGCCCCCGGAGCCCGGCGTCGAATTCAGGTTTTGGCCGGACGCACCGCTGCCGGGCACGAGCAGATCCATGTTGCCCAGGTCGTTCAACCCTTGGATCAGGCTTTGTTCCGGCGCCTGATTCAACCAGTTGTTCATTTGTTCGCCGTACTGCGTCCACAGTTCGTCTTGGACGTTCTCTTCGAAGAGCGGACTCGACGGATTCGCGCCGCCGATGACCTGATCGCCTCCCGAGCCGCCAGGTGGGAGCGACGTGGCGCCCGCCACTTGCACCGTTCTGCCGCTGAAGCCGGGAATCGAAGTGGGAGGGGAGACCTGCTGCGGAACATTCGGCATGGGAGCGGGCGTAACAACTTGCTCGAAAGGAGCGAGCGGTATTTGCGCACCGCTCACAAGCAAGCTGGCGGTGAAATAAATCTGGCCGAGCTGTTGCTTGGACGCAGTGGTCATCGGGAAGTCTTCGTTCGTCTGGCTTTGACCCGCGGCAATCGTAATGCCGGTGATCGTGCCGGTACCGGCCGTTCCATTGCCGTTCGGCAGTGAAGTGGCGTCCGCATCTCCCGAGGGAACGGCAACGCTGAGCGAGTACGTTCCGGGTGCCAGGTTGTCGAAGCTATAAGCTCCGCTTGCGTCGGTCGCAACGGTTTCGGTTCCGCCCGACCCGGTGAGCGTCACCGACACACCCGCTAAGGGTGCCTGTCCGGTGGCCGGACTCGTCGGATTGAAGCTCGTCGCCCCGGTCGCCGGCTCGAAGAAAACATAGCCCGACAAACTTCCAGTCGTCGTCGAAGCAGCCGCTGGCGCTGCCGCCTGCTGGATGGCAGCCGCGCTGCCAGTTTGAACGGGCGACGCAGCGGGGGACACCTGATCCGAGTTGTTCTGCATGGCGGCGTTTATGTTCGCCGACAGCAGATAGCGTTCTTCAAGTGACTCGAGTCCGAGGTGCAGGTGATGCTCGGAAAACTTCGAGCGATGGGCTTGTGGATGATGTCGCGACTGGCGAAGAGATGTGAACCAGAACATGAAAGCATTGGCGCTTTTGGCGTCCCTCATGGGGTAACCGTGCCCGCCTGGCCTAACTCGATTTTAGATCCCACGCACGGGCCGATCAACGAAACAGCAAAAGATGGACCAAATCACCGCCCACGAATTCAAGCGGATCGGCCGCCAACCGAACTCTCACTCACGTGCGCTCGCGCGGTTGACCGCAGGGTGCCAGCCCGGCCCTGCGACGGCGATTTTCGCCGTTGAGCCCCGGGCTTCGCCTCGCTATACTCCCCGCCCCCTTCCCCGGTCGTTTCACCCCACCAATTGATGGGGGGCGAGGCCAGCCGAACACTTCGCTTTGGGCTAAGGCGAACGCTATGCGGGATCGTTTTGTCGCCGTCGGGATGTTCTTCGCTTTGGCTTGCCTCTTTGCGCTCGCCGAACTGCCGGCATGCGCTGCGTCGGCCGATGCCGACCGGACAGGGCTCTCGGCCAGCGACAACAACCCATCCCCAGCCGCTCCGATTTTGCTCACGGCCGGGACGCTTCCCGAAGCGGCCGACGCGCGCCTTTCCGATGCGCAGCGGATTACCAGGCTGCAGCGGACGCTCGATTCCGATCAGAAACATCTCGGCGAACTGAAAGCCGATCTGGCCAATCTGGAGAAGGAATACCAAGAGGCCGACGCCGACTTCAAGCAACTCGACGGCCAGCTCGACGCCCGGCGGCAAGCCGACGGAGAGCGCAAGGCCGGTTCGACCCCGGACGCCGATGCAGTGCGTGCCAAGCCGTCCGAGCTCACGGCCAAATGGGACCTGGCCAAACAACGCTTCGAATTGGCCATCCGCCAGCGCAAGGCTTTGCAAACCTCGATCGCCACGCTCGAAGCCAAGATGGCCAGCGACCGCCAGGCGCTCGATGTCCTGCTCAAGCCGGCCGACCCCGCCGCCGATATCCCCTCGGCCGTGCCGGGTGTCGCGGCCGAAGCGAACTCGCGCGAAGCTGCCCCGGCCAAGCCGGCGGCCGCCGATGCCGCGGCCGCAGCGAGCGTCGATAGTCAGGTGGTCACCGCGATCGTCGGTTCGATGATTCCCACGCTCACGCCGCTGACGGTGCCGGCGATGGCGGCCGAGCCGAGCTTGAATTCGCTGGCTCCCGTCTTGCCTTCGGAGGCCAAAAGCAATCAACTCACGGCCGCCGAAAAGGAGGCCAAAAAGAAAAGCGTCGTCGCTCAACAGGCCCAGGTCGCGGCCCAATCGGCCACCGAGCGGGCCGAAATCCTCGACCGCTACATCGTGCTCGAACGCACCTTGCTCGAAACGGCCCAGGGGCGCGTGGCTAACATCGAATCGACCTTGGCCAGCATCGAGGCCGACTTTCACAAAAAACTGGTTGCCGGTGTCGCTCCGGCCGAACTGGCGCAGCTCCGCCAACAGATTACCGAGGCGAAGGCCCGGCTGCGCGAAGCCCAAGCTGAAGTCGCACAGCACAACCGGCAGCTCGACGATCTGCATTCGGAACTGGCCAACGTCCATGCCGAACAGATTGCCGCCCTGGAAGAAGCCGAACAGCGCCGCGCCGAAGCCCGCGGGGCGGAGAATCACCTGAAGGACCTGCTCAATCCGTTGGCCTGGGCCAATGTCGAAGAGTGGTTTCAGGAGCACAGCTCGCGGATCGCCTGCATCCTCGTTTCACTGGCCAGCGTGCTGTGGCTGTTCCGCCGCATCGAAGCCCGCCTGATCACCCTCTTGGCCCGGCGCGCCAAACGCAACAGCGCCGAAGACCGCGAGAACCGCTCGCGGACTTTGATCGGCGTCGTCCACAATGCGGCCGGCGTGTTCGTGTTTGCCGGCGGCATCGTCATGCTGCTCAACGAGGCGGGCATCGTGGAAACCGGCCGCTTGTTGAGCTGGCTGGCAATCATCGGGTTCGCCGTGGCCTTCGGTGCTCAAGCCCTGGTCAAGGATTTCTTCAGCGGCTTCATGATCCTGCTCGAACAGCAGTACATGGTCAACGACGTGGTGCAAATCAACGACGTGTCCGGCCAGGTCGAACGCATCACCCTGCGAATGACCGTACTTCGCGACTGGGAGGGACGCCTCCATTTCATCCCGCACGGCGAAATCAACCGCGTGAGCAATTCCACGCAAGGCTGGTCGCGGGCAGTGTTCAATGTCGGCGTCGGCTACGGCGAGAACATCGATCACGTGATGCACGTACTGGCCGAGCTGGCCCGCGAAATGCGCCGCGATCCGGAATTCGTCGGATTGATTCTGGAGGACCCCGAAATCCTCGGCGTCGAGGAATTGGGCGAGTCGTCCGTCGTCGTCCGCTTCGTCATCAAGACCCGGCCGCTGAAGAAATGGATCGTGCGTCGCGAAATGTTGCGGCGGATCAAGAACAAATTCGACGAGGTGGGAATCGAATTCCCCTATCCCACCCGCACGCTCATCCACCGCGGATCGGCCGACGAGTCGTTGACGATTGCCGACGAAGAGCCGACCGACGGGCAGGCCCAAAAAGCGGCCTGACCGCCTCTCAGCGCCGCTCGAGCAGCAATTCTAGATAGCTGCGGCGCTCGCTTGTCCCCAATTCCAAGCGGGCAGCCAAACTGGAAAGCGCCGTGCGAGCAGCGCTCAGCGTTTCGTCGTCGGCCGACAGCTCGAGCTCGACGAAGTGTCCCAAGCCCGCCACGTCGTCGAGCGCCGCCTCGACTTCGTGCCCTAGCCACTCGAGCGCGAACGTCCGCCGCACCTTCCGCACTTCGGCCACCGGCGAAAATCCGAGCGCCTCGAGCAAGCCGGCGAAATCGTCGGCCGTCGTCGCGCCAGCGGGAAGGGGCAGCTCGATCTCTTGCCGGGTCTTGGTCTCGCGATCGATCTTCGGTCCCTTGTAAGTGATCCGCGTCTGGCCGTCGACCCGGCGAATCCGCAGGGCCTCGTCGGTTTTGGCAAAGTCGCGGGCTGGGTGGGCGAAATAAAGGTCGACCTGCTGGCATTGGCCTTGTGGCCGTGCCCCGATCGCCGCCAAGCGTGCCTCGACGGCGGCCGGAGTGTCGAGCGGGAATTTTTGTTCCACTTCGTAGTGCATGATCCGTCCATCTGGGCCTCGGCCAACCGCGTAGGGCCATCCTGCCCCGCGGGCCACGACCGGAATTGTATCCCATCGCCGCCTATAATGTACTGCCGCGCCCAGCCAGCCGCGGCAACAGCGCGTCACGGCAACCCGGGCGCGATGCTCGTTGCGGCATCGCAACCGAATTGTTCAGGCAACCGTCCAGGATTCATTCATGAGCCAGTACGATCAAGATTCGTTCGACGCCTCGCCTTCCCCCGCCAAGCGGAATGGCTCGTTCTGGCTCGTGCTTCTGATAGCCGCCGGCGTGGCGATCGTGTGCGGGAAATTCATGACTTCGCGCTACCGCGGCGCCGACGGGATGGGCACGAAGTACCCGGCGGTGGGCAGAGCGTTGCCGGGTCTCGAACTGCAGGGCCTCACCGGCGACAGCCAAGACGTCTCGCTGAAGGATTTGGCCGGCAAGGTGGCGATCGTCAATTTTTGGGCCACCTGGTGCGGACCGTGCCGGGAGGAACTCCCCGAGCTCGCCGCGTTGTCGGTCGAGCTGCGCGACCAGCCCGACGCGCGCTTGCTGCTGGTTTCGTGCAACAACGAAGACACCGATCTGGGGCCGCTGCGGGAAGCGACAACCGAGTTTCTCGCCGCTCGGCAAATACTGGTGCCGACCTATGCCGACCGGGCCGAGAACACACGCCGCGCGGTGGCGATGGTGCTCGACGAACCCTATTTCGGCTTTCCCACGACGATCGTCCTCGATCAAAAAGGAATCATCCGCGGCGTGTGGATCGGCTACGAAGAAGGGGTCGGCGAGCAGTTGAAGCGACTGGTCGACGACCTGTTGAAGAAGTAGCGACGCTCAGGCCAGCAGCCGCTTCAGTTCGCGCACCGCATCGGCCGGCTGCGCACTGGCGGTCACGGCCCCGCTCACGGCGACGCGCTCGAACCCGCACGCCCGCACGGCGGCCAGATTGCCCGCGTCGATTCCGCCGATGGCGAAGGCCGGCAATCGGATCTCGCCCCTCACGGCCCGCAGCAATTCCAAACCCGGAAACTCGGCGAACTCTTTCGTCCCGGACGGAAAGACTGGCCCCACGCCGATGTAGTTGGCCCCGTCGAGCACCGCCGCCCGGGCTTGCTCTAGGCTGTGAGTCGAAACGCCGACCAGCGCGTCGGGTCCCACGATCGTGCGGGCTTCCTTCACGCCCAGTTCGTCCTGGCCGACGTGCACGCCATCGGCCCGGGCCAACCGCGCAATGTCGGGCCGATCGTTCACGATGAACAGCGCTGGCGTTCCCACGGTCTTCTGCCGCACGACGTGCGCTCGCGCAAGCAGTTCGCGATCGGAGAGCCGTTTGTCGCGCAGCTGGATCACGTCGGCGCCGGCGGCGACGAGCAGGTCGATCCAATCGGCCAACGCGGCGGCGGACTCGCGACCGTCGATGAGCACGTATAAACGCGCCATCGCCAGGCGATCGAGGCTGTCGGCGGTGATGCCGATCGCCCGTTCGAGCGTATAGGTCCGATAACGCAACGGTTCGAGTGCCGCGGCGGTGGATGCCGACGCGCTCTTGGCATATTCTTCGAGGCTGCGCAGCGCCTGTTCCAGCCGTTTGAAATTGGCCGTAACGACGGCGCGCAGGTCAGCCCGCGATTGTTCGCTCGCCACAGTGAGCGTGGTCCCCACGTCGGCCCGCGTTTCGCGCGCCGCATGTCGCTGGGCCGTCGGGAAGATCGCCAAGGCCGCCGCCAGAGCATGCCGCAGCGCCTTGCACTCGCCGGCCAGGTGGCGGTCGTCGAGTACGAACCGTGCATAATCTTCCAGGACTCGCATCGCCTCGCCGGCTCGGTTACTGGCGGCATCGACGATTCGCAGGCGGCCGATCTCTTCGGGATCAAGGGACAGTTGATCCGCGTTGTCTGGATCGTCGCCAGGTTTGCTGACGATTTGGTCCCCGCTTGCACTTCCGCTCGTCTGTGAACCGCCTGCCGCGGCGACCTCGGGCGTATCGAATTCGAAGGGGAGGGGACCGCGGTCATGGCCGGCCAGCCGATCGATTTCGGCGGCCAGGTTCGCCGTGTCCCAACCGCGGCTCGTCAGCCACTCGGCCACTTCGTTGTGTCCCGCGGCCAGACCGAGCAAGAGATGCTCGGTCGCCAGCACGTGCGGCTGCGGGTACTCGGCCAAATGCTCCTCGGCGATCGCCAGCACTTCGTGAAGTTGAGCGCTCAACCGCTCGACGCGCGACGTCGGAGACGGTGCAACCGCTTCCACTGCCGGCCACCGCGCCAGCACCCCGGGCTTGTCGACGCCGCGGGCGGCCGCCAGCACCGCCGCCCGGCATTCCGGCTCGGCCAGCAGCCCCAAGAGCAGAGCAACTGGCCCCAACTCCTGGGCACCTGAGTCGTTCGGTCCGTCGGCCATTCGCCAGCCGCCGGCATAGACCAAGGCTCGCTCGGCGGCGGGGGTGAACTCGTGGGCCATCGCGATCGTCTTTGCTACAGATAACAATGTGAAACCTTCACTGTGCCAGCGGCCCGACTCGGGGTAAAGGGCGAGACGAGCGAAGATCGGCACCTCGGGGTGAAATCCGTCATTTGGCGGATTCGCGGTGCCCCAGCCGCCCGAAAAGCCGATACAATCCTTACCACTTAACAGCGGTCGTTCTGGCCGTGGGAACCGTCATCGGTCGATCGTTTTATGCGTAACTCCAAGCAGCATATTCAGTTGCCTTGAATATCGGGCGTTAAAGGGCTAGAATTCCGTGGCGTCCAAGCCCGCCCCCGGATTGTCGGTCGGTCGGGGCGGCAAGGGCCACGAGGATCGAGCCCATGGCCCTGGCGAAGAGCGAGGGAGCGGGAAGCGGATGCGAGTGTTGCGCTATGCGGCGTATCTTTGGCCTGGGCTGCCTCAACTTTGGTTTGAGGGAGCGTGGTCGGGGCTGGCCTTGGCGCTCGGTTTCGGCGTCCTGCTCAATGGCCTCTTGCTCGCGAGTCTCGTGTGGGTCGAGCTAATCACCTCGGCCGTGCGACTGGTGGCCTGGGTGGCGCTCGCCGTAATTTGGGCCGGAAGTGGCCTGTTTGTGGCCTGGTCGGGCGGATTGCGTGATTCGGCCGCCGCACGCCAGGCGCGCGACGACTTGTTTCGCGGTGCTTTGGGGGAATACTTAAAAGGCGCATGGTTCGAAGCCGAGACGCTGCTCGGCGAGTTGCTGGCCGAAGACAGCCGCGACGTTGACGCCCGGTTGATGCTAGCCAGCCTGCTGCGGCACACTCGCCGGCCACTCGAAGCCCGGCGGCAACTCGACGAACTGTGCCGCTTGGAAAAAGCGGAAAAATGGCGTTTGGA